>CAMBQX010000093.1 GCA_945870085.1 Bifidobacterium breve
GGCCTTGGCATGGGCCACTAGGAAACGAGCAGGAGCAATTTTAGATGGGGATATTGCAGGGTAAGCGAATTCTGATTACCGGGGTACTTACCGACCAGTCCATCGCCTTCCACGTTGCCCGCCTCGCCCAGGAGCAAGGGGCGTTCGTAGTCCTAACATCATTTGGCCGAGTTATGTCACTTACCACACGTTCAGCCGGCCGGCTTCCTTCGCTGCCACCGGTTATTGAACTGGACGTCACCAATGATGAGGATTTAACTGCACTCGAGAGTCGCGTTCGCAAACACGTGGACGGGATTGATGGCGTATTGCATTCAATAGGCTTCGCACCTGAAGCGGCTCTTGGTGGTAAATTTCTGTCCACGACATGGGCCGATGCAGGTACCGCACTGCAAGTATCAGCTTTTTCGCTTAAGTCACTATCAGTAGCCGCTGTGCCATTAATGGGACCGGGTGGTTCCATTGTCGGGCTCGATTTCGATGCTGCGGTGGCCTGGCCCAAGTATGACTGGATGGGGGTAGCCAAAGCGGCACTCGAAAGTACCTCCCGTTATCTCGCCCGTGATCTGGGGCCGAAAGGGATACGCGTTAATCTGGTGGCCGCCGGACCAATTCGTACCATGGCCGCCAAAAGCATCCCAGGTTTTGAAGAGTTTGAGGGGGTTTGGTCCGCGCGGGCACCTTTAACTTGGGATTTAGATGACCCCGAACCGGCAGCGCGTGCGTGTATCGCTTTGATGTCCGACTGGTTCCCGGCAACAACCGGGGAGATCGTGCACGTTGACGGCGGGTTGCACTCACAAGGTGCCTAGCAAACAGCTGGTCCTAATTAGACACGCAAAGTCTGCATATCCAATAGGCGTTGCGGATCACGAGCGGCCCTTAAATGCACGAGGAGTTCGCGATGGCACTGCGGTCGGTCGCTGGCTAGCTAAATCAGGCCTAATGAATCTAAAAATATCCGTGGTGGTGTCATCGGCTCGGCGCACACAAGAAACTTGGGCGCTGATCGCCGGCGAGGGTACTGACGTTATTGCTCGCACCGAGCCACGGCTTTATGAAGCGTCACAGCAAACAATTCTTGAGGTGATTCGAGCAACCCCGCTAAATCTTGAGGTGCTAGTTATCATCGCTCATAATCCTGGGCTTGAAGATGTTGCTTCGACTATCGCTAGAAATCGCGAATCGAGTTCCTACTTGATGCTAACGGAAAAATACCCGACATCCGGTGTGGCCGTATTCGATATAGTCGATTGGTCGACTATTGCCACCGAATCAGCAATTCTTACTGAATTTAGCGTGCCTCGCGGCTAGTTAGTTGCTAGGCGAGGTGCCGGCGTGACCACACCGGCGCGGGCATCGGCTCCTTCGATATCTTCCCTGGTGATACCTAGGAGATACAGCACCGAGTCAAGGTACGGCACCGATAGTGCTGCGTCAGCGGCTTCGCGTGCCGCGGCTTTACCGTTGAACGACACCCCGAGTCCGGCAGCTTCGAGCATCGATACATCGTTGGCACCATCACCAATCGCTATGGTGCGCCTCATCGGGATTTCGTATTTCGCCGCGAACTCCTCAAGTGCGGCCTTTTTGCCTTGACGGTCAACGATGACGCCGACAACCTCACCGGTTAAGTATCCATCGCGAACTCCAAGGTGGTTAGCTCTTACGTCATCAATGCCTAACTCATCAGCGAGAGGCATGATCACTTCCGCGAAGCCCCCAGAAACCAGGCACACCCGGTACCCGAGGGTATTCAAAGTGCGGCAGAGGGTCCGAGCACCAGGTGTCAACTTTAGGCGGGTTCTGACCTCGTCAAGCACACTGACCGGCAGGCCTTTTAGTAAGGCAACTCGAGCCCGCAGCGCGGCCACAAAATCCAGATCACCCGCCATTGCCTGCGCGGTGATTTGGGCAACTTGCTCACCAACTCCGGCATGTTCTGCGATGAGGTCAATTACTTCATTTTGAATCAGGGTTGAGTCGACATCGATAACCACCAGATGCTGCCCGCGGCGATCTAGACCCGACTCCTGCACGGCGATGTCGACACCCACTTCGGCTGCGGCAGCAACAAGGGCACGGCGTAAATCTTGTAGTTCGGCACCCGAACCCTCGAATACCACCGCGGTTACCGGATACGAGGCAATCCGGCGGATGCGATCGATATTGCCCCCGCGATTGGCGATCTCCTCGGCGATACGAGACACCGCATCGGGTCGAAGTGGGGCCCCAAGAATCGTCACGTGCACGCGGTCGCGCCTGCTTACCGTGTCTTCTAGGGCGCCGGGTACCGTCGTGACATCCATCTCAAGGGCTGCGGCGGTGCTGCGGATATCTTGCCGAATCCGACTCATAATTTCGTCATTACCGGTGCCGCTGGTCTCGACATTAACCAGGGCGGAAAGCACCAACCGCCCACGGACCACCAGTTGCTCGACATCAAGAACGGTGATCGGGTGCGCGGCCAGGGCCGCGAAGAGGGTCTTGGTTACCCCCGGCCGGTCAGTTCCGCTAAGGGTTAGGAGCAGGGTCTGTGAAGTCATCTCGGAACAACGCTAGCGCGTGTGGCACCAACCACGAACAACCAAGGCGACTAAGGTCACTTTCGTGGCGCAAATTCTCGACCAGGCGGAGGTATTCACTTGCCATCAGGTAGCGGTTAGGCGTGGGCGGAAACTGCTGCTGAACGACGTGAACTGGGTGGTCCGTTCACCTGATCGCTGGGTGATTCTGGGCCCTAATGGGGCTGGCAAAACCACCCTCCTGCAGCTCGCGGCAGCCCAAATGTTCCCGACCTCGGGGCAGGTGCACCTCCTTGGTGAAGAACTTGGCGCGGTTGATCTGGCGGACCTGAAACCCCGTATTGGCTGGGCGAGTAGTGCCATATTGAATACCCTTCCGGCCTCGGAGAGTGTTGAGAATGTGGTGCTGACCGGGGCATATGGCGTGACCGGTAGGTGGCGAGAAAAGTATGAATTGATCGACGAGTTTCGCCGCACCCAACTTATTAAGACTTGGGGATTGGAAGCACTCGCGAACCGGACTTTTGGCACCTTGTCCGAAGGTGAGCGAAAGCGAACTTTGATTGCCAGAGCGTTAATGTCTGATCCAGAACTATTGCTGCTGGATGAGCCGGGGGCTGGATTGGACCTGGGCGGCCGCGAGGATTTGGTGCAGCGCATGACGATATTGGCTTTTGATAGGCACGCTCCGGCGCAAGTGCTTGTCACCCATCATGTTGAGGAAATCCCACCTGGCTTTACCCACGCGTTATTGCTCCGCGATGGTCAGGTGGTCGCCCAAGGCCCAATTGAGCAGACGATAACGAGTGAGACGCTCACAAAAACGTTCGAGATCCCGATTACGATGGAACGAGTTGGTGGCCGGTATACCGCTCAACGAGCTCGTTAACTTAGAGAACAGGCGCCTTACTAGCTGTAATTTGGGTTGCGATGTTCCACATGCGAAGGCGAGGCCGTAGTGAAGGATAACAACGGGAAGCTAGAGGCTGAACTTAGTAACCGTATCTGGACCGTGCCGAATATTTTGAGTTTCATCAGGCTACTTGGTATCCCACTATTCCTCTGGTTGGTGTTGGTTGAGCAGGCCGATGTGTGGGCGTTTGTCGTATTGGTGGTAGCCAGTGCCTCCGACTGGCTCGATGGTGCACTCGCTCGGGCACTTAACCAAACCAGCAAGTTGGGTGCGCTGCTCGATCCACTGGCCGACCGCCTCTATATCGCAGCCACGATTATCGGCTTAGCGCTTCGCGGCATCATCCCGTGGTGGTTGGTGCTAGCACTGGCTCTTCGTGATGTGATGCTACTGCTGCTCTTGCCCGCACTCAGGCGCCGCGGCATGCTCGCACTGCCGGTAACTTTGCTCGGAAAGGCGGCAACCTTTTGCCTACTTTGGGGATTTCCGGCCCTCCTCCTGGGTTCAGTTGGTGGGGCCATAGGCACCTTCGGATTGATCTGTGGGTGGGCCTTTTCTTTGTGGGGTACGGCACTGTACTGGTGGGCCGGGCTTGACTATGTGCGCCGCGGGCTGCGCCTTCCACTGGTAACGTAATGCTGAGCAAGCGGGCGAAGTAGGCCCAATAGAGTTTGGTTAAGGTGTTGACAAGGAGGATCGCATGTACCCAGAGGAGTTGCGCTATACCGCCGAACACGAGTGGGTGCGGTCAGAGGCGGATGGCACGGTGGTTTTCGGGATTACCTCTTTCGCGCAAGAGGCTTTAGGCGACATCGTCTACGTAACCATGCCGGCGGTGGGTGAGTCTTTGGCGGCTGGCGCCGCATGCGGTGAGGTGGAGTCTACGAAGAGCGTGAGTGACATTTACTCACCACTTGACGGTGTAGTAATTTCACGCAATGAATCTTTGGACTCGACACCGGAAAGCATAAATTCGTCGCCATATGGGGCTGGTTGGTTGGTCACCATGGCGCCGAGTGATCCAGCTCAATTTGCGAACTTACTCAGTGCGGCCCAGTACGCCGAAATTACCCTAAAGGGATAATGCGTACCAAACAGGCAACAGGAGGTGGTAACGGTGCGCTGTGCTAATTGTGATGCCGCGGTCGAAATTGACGACCACTTCTGCGCTGAGTGCGGTAACTCGCTTGAGCTGGGCATAGAGCAGGTGGGCATAGAGCACACCGGTTCAATTACCTCGATCATCGCAATAGGTGGAGATACAAACTCGGGCCCGATGGCCCCGGTGGGCTCGCCATCGCTAGCCGAGCTACCTACCGGTTCGGCGCTCTTGGTGGTGCATCGAGGGCCCGGGGAGGGTAGTGAATTCGCACTCAACGCCGATCTACTCACGGTCGGGCGCTCACCAGATTCAGAGGTTTTCTTAGACGATGTCACAGTCAGCCGCCGGCACGCCGAATTTCGGCGAGGTAGTTCAGGGTGGAGTATTCGTGATGCGGGGAGCCTCAACGGCACTTATGTAAATCGAAGGCGCGTAGAAGATCATCAGCTTAATGGTGGGGATGAGGTTCAAATCGGAAAGTTCCGCTTTGTTTTCCTTGTCGGTGTGGAGCCAAAATCGTGAGTGGTTTGGCCCGCGGCCCGGTGGTTGGCACCATAAGCATCGGTGAGGTCTTGACTTTACTCAAGCGCGAGTTTCCTGACATCACGATTAGTAAGATCCGGTTCCTGGAAACCGAGGGATTGATTACTCCCGAGCGCACCGCATCGGGTTACCGGCGCTTCGCCGAACGCGATTTGGAGCAACTGCGTTCGGTCCTGACTTTGCAGCGCGACCAATACCTGCCCCTTAAAGTAATTCGTGAGCACTTAGAAGAGTCCACGGCAGAGTCGGCTAACCAACCAGTTGCCGGTTCCGGGTTGCGCGCCGATGATTTTCGCGCAGGGGCCGGCAAGGTACGCCTTACTCGCGGTGAGTTAGCCGAAATGGTTGAGTTACCCGAGGCCTTGATAGCTAGCTTAGAAACGATCGGGTTGGTTTGGGCGAACCCTGCCGGCCACTATGACGAAGATGCACTTGCTGTTGCCAGCATTGTGGCGCAGCTCGCCCCATTGGGAGTTGAGCCCCGACACCTGAGGTCATTTCGGGTTGTTGCCGATCGTGATACCGGGCTAGTCGAGCAAATCGCCACCCCCTTTAGCCAACCCAAGGACCGAGGCCAGCGGGAGCACGCACATGAGGTGGTCCGTGAGGCCGCGGCGCTCTTGGTACAACTGCACGGGGCTTTGCTACGAGCGGAACTAGTTCGCGGTGGCCTGACCTAGGGGTTAGGCTGATGGCATGCAAGCCCTTGATGTGATTGGCGTCCGCATGGAGATGCCGTCGAACAACCCAATAGTGCTGCTGCGCGAGTCGGGCGGGGTGCGGTACTTACCAATTTGGGTTGGGGCGGTCGAGGCAACCGCAATCGCTTTTGCCCAGCAGGGGGTCGTGCCACCGAGGCCAATGACCCACGACCTGCTGAAGGACGTTTTAGAGGCCACCGGTGCAACACTCGTGGAAATTCGCATCACCGCACTTGAAGATGGGGTTTTCTACGCGGTTTTGGTCTTTGCATCCGGGGTTGAAGTAAGTGCTCGGCCTTCGGATGCCATAGCACTGGCGCTGCGTGCCGGGGTGCCGATCTACGGAGCTGATGCGGTCCTCGATGAGGCTGGAATAGAGCTACCGGAGGAAGACCCAACTTCGCCTAATCTGGACGACGGCCAGCCGCAGGTGGCAAGTGATGTTGAGTTGAAACAATTCCGGGAGTTCTTGGACCAGGTCAAGCCTGAGGACTTCGAGTAGTTTCCGAGGTGTTCGGCGTACTCCAACCCTCCACGTGAGGTTAAGACTTAGGTAGGCACCGGACCCGTGTGTCGGGTTGACCCTTTGTCTCTAGGTTCGTAACGTTCGTTATGGCTCCCGTTCCACAGGTTGGGGTCACTTCTTCCTCAGGAGGCTTCGTGAACGCCGACCTACCGACGCGCCAGATCCCCAGTGGCCAGATTCCCAGTGGACAAGAAGCCCTGTTCGATGATGCGGACCTAAGGCCATTACCGGCAGATATTGGCTACCGCGGCCCGGTAGCCTGCGCGGCCGCCGGAATCACCTACCGGCAACTGGATTACTGGGCGCGCACCGGCCTGGTGCAGCCGACTGTTCGCGGGGCAACCGGTTCAGGTACCCAGCGGCTTTACAGCTTTCGCGATATCTTGGTTTTGCGGGTGGTCAAACGGCTGATCGACACCGGGGTCTCCCTGCCAAATATTCGAGCCGCCGTTGAGCACCTGGCCACTAACACCGGCGAGGACCTAGGGCGGATCACGCTGATGAGCGATGGCGCCACCATCTACGAGTGCCGTAGCGCCGACGAAGTCATTGACCTAGTTCGGGGTGGCCAGGGGGTTTTCGGTATCGCTGTTGGCAGTGTGTGGCGCGAGGTCGAAGGCACCTTGTCGACCCTGCCGGGGGAGCGCCCCGATGGGGTCGTTATTGAGCCAAGTGTCGGCACCGATGAACTTGCAGC
>CAMBQX010000094.1 GCA_945870085.1 Bifidobacterium breve
ATGAGCGCCTCGGCGCGCAGTTGCGAAACCCGCGACTCAGTCACGCCCAGATCCTCAGCTATATCGGCCATCGCGTGCCCCTGCAGGAAGTAACGACTGATCACCATCTCGAGTCTATCCGGTAGCGCGGTAACTGCAGCCCGGAGATAGTCCTGGAACTCGCTATCTAACAATTGATCCTCGGGACCGCTGGATTCTGAATCCAGCAACTCCGCCGGAGAAACGGCCCCGGAAGTCGGCACTGCGTCAAGGGAAAGCACGCTGCCCCTGATGAGGGAAGCATCGAGGGTGCGCAGTTCTTCGAGGCTGATCCCCATGTATTCGGCGATCTCTACGCTCGTTGGGGTGGCGCCGAGGGTGGCGACCAAGTGATCAACGGCTCCCTCACGGGCCCGGCCGGCCTGGCGGACCGACCTAGAAGCCCAGTCCTTCCGCCGCAGATCATCAATGATGGCACCGCGGATGCGAGTTATGGCAAAGTGCCTGAAGGGCACCTCACGGTCCTCGACAAAGGAATGTGCGGCCTGGACGAGACCTTCAAGCCCGGCCGATCTAAGTTCGTCACGGTCAACATAGGTGGGAAGTTTCATGGCTAGTCCGCTGACTACGTAACCGACGAGCGCCAAATTGCTCGTGACGAGAAGTTGGCGCTGCGGAGATAGGGTCCGCTGGCCTCCAGATATGACCTGTTGCATTTCAGCTCCATCCGCTTATGCACACCGAGGTGCGCATCCACTTGAAATTGAGCTTCCATGCCCAGGGCTACCATTTGGCGGCCCATTAACTCGTTAATCGAAATCCTTTTCGACCCTTACGAAGTTACTATTTCCGAACTAAATCTTCATTTTCACTCGGCCTTATGTCTTCTCAAATCAATCTTTCGAAACCTTAAACCTGCTAAAAAACCCTAACTAAAAATGTCACTACAGTGACATCTACTGGGGGGTCAGGCCCGTTATTGCTGGGCGGTCGAGACTAATTCGCGCAGTTAGTCGAGCGCCACCGGCTGGCAACAGGTCAAGTTTCCAGTCACCAGCAAACATCCGACACCACGAATCAAGGACAGCAGATCCCAAGCCCGGGGTAATTTCGGTGCCTGCGACCGGTTTGCCGTTATCCGTAAGCACAATCTGGATCTGCCCGATATCGGCGGGCGTGATTTCGAGGGTGACCTGCGTGGAATGGCCATGAACCATGGCATTGAGCAGGCCCTGCTCGGCAATTCGATAGCAGGCCAACAGCGTGTCCTCTGGCACCTTGGCGGCGGGGTCACTGATCCACGGATCAATCCTGATCTCGGTGTTCATCCCGGGCTCATACAGACCGGCTAGTTCCTTAAGCGCAGAATGAAGATCAACATTGCCAAGTTCAGGGCTTAGTGCCCGCGCTGCGTGACGTACATCAATCCCTCGGACGCCTTCCAGTTTGGCAATTATCCTGTCAATTCGCTCCTGGTCCACCGCAATACCCGGGGCCGTTGCGGCACGTAACTCTAGACAGGAGCTGATAAGGGCCGACTGCACCCGATCATGGAGGAGTCTCGCAATTTGGCGACGTGATCTTTCCTCGCTAATTACCAGGAGTAATTGCCGGTGGAGGGAAAGGTCGAGCGCCTGCTCGGTCATTTTCACTTGCCAATTCAGGCGACGATTCGCTATCCCGACAATTGCGAGCACCAAGAGTATCCACAGCCAAAGGCGCACTGTCCCGGAGATTAAGGAGACCGAGAGTGCGTCACCCTTTTGCCCAAGTAGTACTCGAGTGATGGAGGCAACCAACATCCCGAGTAGCGCAGCGCCCAACACGTAGAGGAGGTAAGTAACCAGCCTTCGAGGTGCCTGATAGCGCAGGAAGCGAGTTCCCAAAGCGAAGGCGCCATAGACGATTAAGGCACCGGCAGTCGACGGAATAAAAGCCAGTGAAAAGACACTTATGGGTTGCGCCAAAATGTTTTCGCGGGCATCAAGTACCAGTGGGGTGCTCAGTAAGCCAACCGAAATGATTGACACCCACGGCCGGTAGGGCCAGGGGCCGAGGTATTGCCACCAGTGAAGCTTGGCCTGCTCCTCCGAGGTCATAGAGTCTTCGAGATCATTGGGAATCCCAGATCTGCTCGCGTGTTAGCCGGACATATGCAAGAACTGCCTGAGTTCTGCGGTCATCGCCCGCCGCCTCTTCCGGCACCAGAATTCGGTAGGCGCGCACTAAGTCTTGGCGAACGGCATCGTAACTGACTGCGAGTTGCTCGGATATTTGTTGCGCACTGAAGCCCGCAACGGTTAGGCCCATAATCGCTCGTTGCCGGTCAGAGAGGCGGCCCAGTTCGGACCCGGGGCGGGGTTTGCTGACCTTCAGGTCCCGCGGGACTGAGTGCACCTGATTACTAATCCCTTGAGCCGTGGCCCTCAGCAAGGCCACAAGATCTTGGAGATTGATTTGGCCCGACTTCTGCAGGCAGGACCACCCCATTAGTTCGCTAGCGGGGACTCGCTCCGTGGCGAAGTCAAGCGGGTACTGCGAGTGGAGAACGATACCCAGATTTGGATTCCGCTGCCTCAATGCGAGGCCTAGATCCACGCCATTAATCTCACCTGCACCTAGGGCTAGATCCAGCAGGGCGACGTCCACAAACTCGATCGACTCGAATGCGATTGCCTCAGCCGGGCTCTCCGTCGCGAGCACGACATCCATTTCGGGTGACTCGGCAAGTAGCGAGCCCATGATCCCAAGGAGAGCCGGATCATTCTCTACATAGATGACTCGGGTGGCGCGCATATTTGACCACCTCCGCTGGAGCCGCGAGCGACCACCTAGTGAAGTCTCAGTGCATCCTCGAGCCCCCAAAGTGGTAGCCGCTAAGAAGCCTATGGAAACCGGCCCTACTGTACTCCAACTACCAACTGATCACGGAAGAAGTTCGAATGGAGTCCCGTCCGTGCCTCGCATTACCCCAAAGTGTCGGTGATCAAGTGTGCAGATACGCCGGGTTTGGTATCGCTCCGCGAGTACGACCAAAGACGCATCGGTCACTCCTATTCGCTGGTCGGCGTATTTGTCGATGACGCCCGCGCAAGCTATTAAATCGGCTGCACTCAACACCGGCAGTTCATATGCACCGCTCGCAATGTCAGCCAGCATCTGTAACTCCGCTCGGACTCCAGCCCTTGCCTCCACTAGGTAATCAAGTTCTGCTATCACAAACGGGCTGACTATCAAAGGTTCCTTGGTCAAGAGCACGCCGGTTACTGCTTCATTGTCTGGATCACCGGTTCGTAAGAAAGCAAATAGGGCACTGGTGTCGAGGATGATCAATCCTGACCAAACCCTTCCATGGCATTACTCGTATCGATGTCTCGCGCGTCGAGACCGCCACCGGAGAAGATTCCACCACGCGGCCGCGGCCGCCGGGTTTCTTTATCCACAGCCTGCCGAATGATCTCGGCCTCGGTTACTTGCCGGCGGGCCGCCTCGGCTGCCAACCTGGCCTTGAGTTCATCAGGAAAATACACGGTCGTCCGCCTCATGTCGGCAATCGTGCCATACGTTATGCCATACGTAAAGCGGGGCGGTGTGTACGGTGTTCCCATGGGCTCAAGGGGCTACGACACTTGGTGGGGGTTGACCCTCCGCACCACTACCGGCCTCCACAAGGTCGTCGACAAGTTGAGTGGCGGAAGGCTCTGGCGCCGCTTCCCCGGGGGGCAGCAGGTTATCTGGATCTCTACCCTCGGCCGAAAATCCGGCAGATGGCGGCGCACCCCGCTGCTCGCTGCGCCGTACGAAGGCGCGTGGGTAATCACCGGCTCAAATGCCGGCCAGACCCAATTACCGGGTTGGGTTTTCAATGTTCGCGCCCGACCCACGGGCTCGGTTGAAATCGCCGGCACTAAGACCGACTGCACCTTCATCGAGGTAACCGGCCCGCAACGCGATTTGCTCTACCGAGAGTTAGTGGCGATGTGGTCTGCCTACGCGATGTACGAGCGAAATGCCGGTCGCGAAATCCCGGTCTTCTTGGTTCACCCAATACTCAATTAGGCGGAAGTGCCTGCCATGCTGACGAGGCAGAAGCCACCATGGCGCGCAGATCATTCGTGGCCCGCCAGCCAAGTGTTTTTTCGATGTGGCTCGTCGCAGCAGTTGATGCCGGTGGATCCCCGACACGGCGTGCTACGACCTCCGGGTCGATGTCGCGATCGAGAACCGACCCGATGGTCTCCATGACCTCGCGGACCGATGATCCGACACCCCGGCCGACATTGAATATCTCAGCACTCATCGAGGATTCACATCGTGCTGCTGCGACAACATGCGCATCAGCTAGATCCGCCACATGAATGTAGTCGCGAATGCAGGTGCCATCGGCGGTTGGATAGTCATCACCGAATATCTGCGGTCGTTCACCATTTTCGAGCGCACGAAAGACCATCGGAATCAAGTTGTTGATGCTGGTATCACCAAGTTCGTCATGTGCGGCTCCCGCCACATTGAAATAACGCAGAGCAACCCACGAAACCCCTTCGGCGAGGCCAGCATTTCGCGAGAGCCATTCACCAACTACTTTTGTTTCACCGTATGGTGACTCCGGAGCAAGTTGAGCATTTTCATGAATTGGATTCTCACTAGGTGTGCCATAAACAGCAGCTGAAGATGAGTAGACAAGTTTGGCTACGCCGACTTCACTCATCGCTGCGAGTAACTCCACCATGCCCCCGACATTTTCACGGTAGTAATAAAGAGGCATCGTGACCGACTCACCGGCCGCCTTCTTTGCAGCAAGGTGGATCACCCCATCTACCCGGTGGGCTCGCAGCGCTTTGGCCACTGCGGCACGATCTGCGACCGAGGCACGCACGATCGGCACCCCGGCGGGCACCTTACGCTCGAGGCCGCTTGAAAAATCATCGAAAACAACTACCTTGCGCCCGGAGTCTTGCAGGGCGCGCACGACATGGGAGCCGATGTAACCAGCGCCACCGGTGATCAACCATGTTGTCACCGGAAAGTCTCCCCGGTCACGCGCTCATAAGCCTCGACGTACTTCACCCTGGTTTGTTCCACAACTTCATCCGGTAGCGGGGGCGGGGGCGTATTGCCGTGCCGATCCCAACCCGATGCCGGTGAAGTCAGCCAGTCACGCACGTATTGCTTGTCATATGAGGGCTGTGGGCCACCCGGTGCCCAAGTTGCCAGCGGCCAGTAGCGGGATGAATCAGGCGTCAAAACCTCATCGGCGAGCACCACTTTGCCAACATTCTTTCCCGACAATCCAATTCCAAATTCAAACTTTGTGTCGGCGAGAATTAAGCCGCGCCTCCGCACTTTTTCACTTGCCCGCTCGTATATGTCCAGTGATAACCGCTTGAGCTCTTGGGCTTCTTCTTGGCCGATGATGGTCATCACTTCGTCAAAAGTCACGTTCACGTCGTGCTCGCCGAGCTCGGCTTTCGTCGCCGGAGTAAAAATAGTCTTCGGCAAAAGCGAGCCATCTTTGAGGCCGGGAGGTAGCCCCAACCCACAGATAGATCGGGATTCGAGATACGTGGTCAAGCCGGAACCGGTCAAATAGCCGCGAACAACGCACTCAATTGGCAGCATCTCGAGCCGATCGCAGATCATGGCGCGCCCTTTGACAGCCGCTGGCACCGAGGTGCTGCGTAGGTGGTTGGGCACCACTCCCTCTAGTTGCTTAAACCACCAAAGAGATAGCTGCGTAAGGATTCGACCTTTATCCGGGATGGTAGTTGGGAGCACCCAGTCATAAGCCGAAATGCGATCACTTGCGACAAAAAGCAACCGATCATCAGGAGTCGAATACAGATCACGGACCTTGCCCGAATACACATGTGTGTAACCAGCGGGCAGGTCGTATAGCGGAGTATCGATACTCACAAAATATCTCCAGGGCGGTATGAAGCCGCATCGTGGTTATCGGCCACGATCAGCGCGACCCGCTCGGCCACCGAATTGACTTGCGCGGTTGCCGCACCGGTGAAGGACAACGGCTCAGCAATGAGTGCATTGAGATCATCCAGTGAGAGCCCTAAGCGCGTATCGCCAGCAAGGAGTTCCATCAGGTTATTTTCAGTATTCACTTGTTCACGCATTGCCAGTGCGACGGCTACGGCATGCTCCTTGATAACTTCATGGGCAACCTCGCGCCCCACTCCAGCCCGCACCGCGGCCATCAAAATCTTGGTGGTGGCGAGGAATGGTAGATACCGCTCAAGCTCTCGCTCAATTACCGCGGGGAAAGCACCGAAATCACCAAGCACGGTGAGGAAGGTTTCAAATAGCCCGTCAACCGCGAAGAACGAATCGGGGAGAGCCACCCGGCGCACCACCGAGCACGAGACATCACCCTCATTCCACTGATTGCCCGCCAACTCCGAAGTCATCGTCACGTAACCGCGCAACACAACTGCTAGCCCGGTGACGCGCTCGCAGGATCTCGTATTCATCTTGTGTGGCATTGCAGATGACCCAACTTGCCCCGGCCTAAAACCTTCGGTGACGAGGTCATGGCTTGCCATCAAACGAATAGAAGTGGCAAGTGATGAAGGCGACGAAGCCACCTGCAACAGCGCCGAAACCACATCAAAGTCGAGTGAGCGCGGATAAACCTGGCCAACACTGTCGAACACCCGCTCGAACCCGAGATGGATTGCAATCGACGCCTCGAATTCAGCCAACTTGGATTCATCGCCGTCTAGTAGGTCAAGCATGTCTTGTGAGGTGCCGACCGGGCCCTTAATGCCGCGCATTGGGTAACGCGCAAT
>CAMBQX010000095.1 GCA_945870085.1 Bifidobacterium breve
GCACAATGCGTTGAGCGCCTCCAAGAGGTCGTTTCGTGGGGCATTAACGAGCCGCAAATCCTTTTAACCGGTGATGACCCATCCGACCTGCTCGCAGTCCTTGATGATCTGAAATCGAGTTTCTGATGAGCGACGAGAATTTGACCGAACTGCAACGCGACCTGGTTGAACACGCCCGAAAGATTGCCTCCGAATTCTCACTTACCTACTGGCACGAAAAGGATGAAGCCGCCGAATACCCATGGGAGTTCGTTCGGGCTTTTGCCGATGCCGGGTACATGGGCATCATCGTTCCTACTGAGTACGGGGGTCTTGGCCTTGGGATCACCGAGGCGGCGCTTTTGCTGCGCGAGATTGCGGCCTCCGGCGCCGGTACAAGCGGGGCCTCCGCCGTGCACTTCTATGTGTTTCCACCAGCCCCAATAATTCATCATGGGTCAGACGAGATGAAGAGTGAATTCCTTCCACAGATGGCCAAGGGCGAACTGCTTATGGCCTTCGGCGTGACCGAACCAAACTCCGGGTCAGATACCTCACGCACCAGCACTAAAGCAGTGCGCGACGGTGACAGGTGGTTGATCAACGGTCAAAAAGTTTGGACGACTAACGCGCAAAATGCCTCGCATATTCTGCTTCTAACTCGCACGTCACCGCGCGACGAGGAGCATCCGCACGAGGGCATGACACTTTTCTTCGTACCCCTTGACCGTGCACACTGCACCATTCGAGTCATCAAGAAACTAGGCCGCGCTGCGGTGGATTCCAATGAGCTTTTCATGGATAACCTTGAGGCGCAAGACTCCGACATCGTCGGTGAGATTGGCAAAGGTTTCTACCATCTGATTACCGGATTGAATCCAGAGCGCATCGTGCTCGCTATGGAGTCGGTCGGAATCGGCCTTGCTGCACTCCGACTAGCCACCGACTACGCGCGGGAGCGAGTCGTCTTTAACAATCCAATAGGTAGCTACCAGGCCGTGGCCCACCCACTCGCCGACAGTTGGGCTCGCCTTCAGGGCGCGGAACTCATGGCCATGAGAGCCGCTGAGTTATTTGATCAGGGTAAGCACTGTGGTGCTGAGGCCAATGCGGCAAAGTACTTGGCCGCCGATGCCGGCTTCCAGGCCTGCGACGCTGCCCTACAAACTCATGGTGGTTTCGGATACGCCAGGGAGTACCACATTGAGCGTTTGTGGCGCGAGTCCCGCCTTTTCCGATTGGCCCCCATCTCGCAGGAAATGGTTCTGAACTATTTGAGTGAGCGAGTCCTTGGTTTGCCGAAGTCCTACTGAAGCAAGTCCTACTGAAGCAAGTCCTACTGAAGGCGGTGCAGGCGATGTTGATGCTATTGGCAGGTGTGCCTTCGGTATACGAGCACAGCAGGTTAGATAGGCTCCGCGTCAGCGAATTTAACACTCACCTATGTCAGAAAGATCTCTAAAATGCCAGCGAAACCAACCACTAAGAAGGGTCGCGAGACCCAAAGCGCCATTCTTGAGGCGGCGCGGACAGTTTTTGCCCGTGACGGCTACGTCGAGGCGCGAATGATCGACATTGCAACCGAGGCCGGGCTATCAACCGGCGGCCTCTACCGCTACTTCGATAACAAGACGGAGGTGTTTGCCGCTCTCATCGCCGATATTCATGAGGAGTTTTACACGCAGAGCGGTCACACTAGGCCGATTCTGCAGACGGACCCACTCGCGGCACTCACCGAAGCTAATCGCGGTTATATGGAGTACTACTACAAGCACCGAAACGTTATGCGGGTTTTTATCGAAGCCGCTGCCATTGATGAGCGCTTCCGTGTGATCCTACGAAATATGCGTGACCGCCACGTGAAGCGTTTCGCGGCTGCCTACCGAGCCACCGGTGGCCAAGACGTTGTCCGAGGTGTTTCGGTTGAGGTCGCTGCAGAAGCAATGGCTTGCATGGTTGAACAGTGTTGCTATGTCTGGTTCGCCCAGGAAGCAGACTGCAACAATCCGGTTTCGATGGCGGAGGCGATCACCGTCACTAGTGAGGCTTGGTACGCGACAATGTTCTCGGGTCTAAAGCCCTAAGTCGGTAAATCGTCCGGTGCCAGAGATGGCCGCAACCCCGCTGTCGTCACTCGCGAAAAAATAGAAGTCGTCAGCTGATTTCCAAGCTTCGATATTTACTGTTGCGCCCGGGTAAACAGGGGCGCTCAGGCGCGCGGTTAGTTGTTGGAGCGAAGTCGGATCGATGCCAGACCTGCGGGCAATCTCCAGTATCGAACTACCCAGTGTGCACAAACCATGCATGATCGGCCGCTCAAACCCTGAGGCGATCGCTGCGCTGGGGTCAATATGTACAGGGTGGCGATCACCGGTGAGCCGGTACAACGCGGGTTGGTCAACGGAAGTCTCAAATGAGCCTAAAACATTTGCCGGACCTTCCGGAAAAGTACCCGCAGCCCGCTGCCCGCGCTCGCCGCCGAAATTTCCAGCACCGGGGATAAAGATCGTGTACATCGCTTCGAAGACGTCAGAACTGACATTTACTTCAACCAACGCGGCTGATCCCTTGTCCCAGACCGAGCCGATACTTGCCGTGGTCTCCATCTTGCCATTCGTGGGAACATCGCCCCGCATTCGAAGTTCTTGGCCCACGTGCAAAGTCAAGGCAGGGTCGTAGGCTCCAAGAGCACCCGCCGCCCACACGGCCCACAAGCCAAGGGTCAGACAGAAAGTGGGGAGGACGCGTAATTGTTTTTCATAAACGAGATCTAGTTCAGTAGCTCCCGCACCGATGGCTAGCGCATAGAGCATGACATCGCGTTCGTCATAGCTGCATAGCTCTGTGCCGAGCTCAACCCCACCTAAATCCTTAACTTGCAGATCCGAAGTCGATTTCAACGCCCGAGTCTTTCCTGCAAGTCGGCGACCGCTTGTATCCGTGCCTCTGATCTAAGGAGTGCGCGGCGGACAAACTCAAAGTCCATTAAATCAACTTTGGACGTACTCAGTTCTATGAGCAGGCTCTTAGTCGCAGAAACTGCCGCTGGCACGTTCTCATCCGCCAGCTTCGCCAAACTCAATGCACGATCCAAGGTGCCGGAGGGTTCCACAACATGGGATGCAATTCGCGCCTGGCCCGCCTCCTCACCCGAAATGCGTTCACCCAGAACTAAAAGACGAGTTGCTGTTTCCAAGCCAACATTCGAAAGAATGTTCGCAATACCATCAGGTCGGTAAAGAATTCCGAGTTTGGTCACAGGCATGCTGAAGTACGAGGTACGTGACACCACGCGGACGTCACATGACAATGCGAGTTCAACAGCCGCACCGACGCAGGCACCTTCTACTGCCGCGATCACCGGTATTTGCAACCCGGTAATGATCTTTACCAAGTTGGCAATTAAGGAGTCGATCTCTATATCTTTATCGCCGTTGCCGATCGCGCCAAAATCGGCGCCCGCACTGAATATTTCAGTTCCCCCGGTCAGAACGACTGCAGTCGCCCCACTGTTAGATTCCGAATTAAGTAGATCACCAAGCTCCACGAACATATCCGGGGTCAACGCGTTCTTCTTGGCCGGACGGTCTATCCGGATGATCGAACTACCCCCAACGCGCTCAACGGCAAAATTGGCTACCACTTCAGCTCGCACTTGTTGATTCGCGTTGATCCCATCGCATAGCCATCTGCGTCGCCGGGAATGCGATTGATTCTTCGATCTCTTCGGAGACATCCAGCACGATGTCCTCGCGGTGGTGCGCCCCGACCACCTGAAGGCCAACAGGCATCCCGTCGGCCAAACCAACCGGCACAGATGCGGCCGGTGAACCAGAGACATTGAATGGAGCGGTGAATGGGAACGGGCCCCAGAGCGGATGGATCTTCTTTCCATCGATCTCGGTGGGGCGGGTGCCCAGCGGGAAGGCGCTCGTTGCTGTCGTGGGCGTCACGATTACGTCGTAGTCGGCGAAAAGCCCAGCCACTCTTCCTCCGATCTCCTTTTTAAGTTTAAGTGCTGCAGTGATTTCCTCATCGGTTATCGCCGCTCCCGCCTCAATGCTCTTGCGGACGAATGAAGTCAATTGGTCCTTGTACTCATCTAACAGGTGTTGACGATAGCGCCATTCGTCTGCGAGCACGAGGGGGCCGAATGCCTCGGTCCAGCCTTCCAGCGGAAGTGAGACTTCCTCAACAATATGTCCGTGGGATTCAAGGAGTCTGACGGCTGCCGCGGTGACCAGGCGCACCCCCGGATCAATTGCATGATTTCCGGGGGATGGACACCAGGCAATGCGTCGGGTCACTTGACCGGGCGTGCGAGTGAACCTCCTGGAAAGCAAAACCTCCAAAAGAATGCGCGCATCGGCCACGGTTCGAGTTATGGGCCCAGAGCCGACGAATTCGGTCATCGCCTGGAATGCGGCTTCGGCCGGAGCCCTCTCGAAGGTCGGCTTGAGTCCGAAGAGTCCGCACAATGCAGCTGGAATCCTGATGGAGCCGCCACCATCGGAGCCAAGTGCGGCACTGGCTAAACCTGCTCCGACACTGGATGCCGCGCCACCACTTGATCCACCAGATGTCTTGGATGGGTCCCATGGGTTACCACAGTCCGGTCCCAGCCGGTTGTCGGTAGTCGCTGACTGTCCAAACTCAGCAGTGTTGCTCTTGCCCAAGAAAACCGAACCGGCCGCTCTTAGCAAAGCTACCTGCGTTGAATCTGTTTCAGCTACCTCTTGTCCGTAGGCCAGCGACCCGAGTGTGGTGGTTTCGCCAACAATGTCGAAAAGATCCTTTATCGAAAGTGGTACTCCTAATAGGGGTGCAAACTGCTCGTCCACTTTAAGATATTGCGCTTCGGCAAATTTCGCTTGCTCGCGCGCCTGCTCAGCAGTCACGCTCAAGTAACTATGTAATTCAACATCAAGTGTTGCAATTCTTTCCAGCGTTGAATTCGTAACTTCAACAGGAGAAAGTTCCTTGGCGGCAAAAGCGTTGGTGAGGTCCTTAATGGGCCAAAACACCGGGTCAGCATTAAGCATGCGGAAGAA
Source organism: Bifidobacterium breve (assembly GCA_945870085.1). GTDB lineage: Bacteria > Actinomycetota > Actinomycetes > S36-B12 > S36-B12. The sequence goes on from CAMBQX010000095.1 coordinate 5,031, forward strand.
CACCACCACTAATTCCGTAGACTTCGCCGGTTATGTAGCCCGCCTTTTCGCTCATCAGGAATGCGGTGAGTGCTCCGACGTCTTCTGGGCGTCCGACTCTGCCAACTCGTGAACGACGCTCTGCATAGCCGTCAAAAAACTCCTGCGGGTATACCTTGGTTAGGAAGTCATTGAAGATTAGCCCGGGCGCAATGGCGTTCACTCTGATCCCGTGTTCACCAACTTCAGCGGCCGCTACACGAGTCAAAGCAGTAACTCCGGCTTTGGCGGCGGAATATGCCGCACCGTGCTCGGTCGATGTCTCCCATGCTGCGATTGACGAGATATTTACTACGCTCCCGCCCCCACGTTTGATCATCACGGGCAATATCTGGCGCATGCAGTTGAAAGTTCCGGTTAGGTCAACGTCCAAAGTGCGCTGCCAGGTCTCGCGACTCATCTCAATGAGCGGCTCGAGTTTGTTCCACCCCGCGCTGTTAACCAGCCCATCAATTCCGCCGCGCCACTCGATGGCCTGATCAATGGCGCGGCCCACCGCGTCGTAATCGGTGACATCAAGGTGGATACCCAAAAATTCGCGGTCGAATTGCGCGGATAGTTCTTTGGCTAGTTCGCCCACTCGACGCTCATGGGCATCGGTGATAACGACATCCCAGCCATCACTGGCAAGCTCCCGGACTATCGCCGAGCCGATGCCGGCGCCGGCGCCGGCGGTTACGAAAGCGACTCGCCGGGCGGCCGGATCCAATGCTGATACCCCGTTTCCCACGATCAATCCTCCATCTCGCCACCGGTGCGCTAGCGGGCTGGTGGGCAGGTTTTCCTCGTATAAACGATAGCGATGTCACTTTACTGCAAAATCGGCTAAATTATCAAGTATCCCGTTAACCCACTGACAGGGGTCGCCTTCCCCCGCATACTTCCACCAATTAGGTTCCCCTAGCCGGACCAACGAAGAGTTGAGGCCACCTTGCCCAAGCCCCCAGCCCCAGCCCCAGCCACCGGCCTTGCCCACCTCGCCGGGTCGGTGACGGCCGGGTCAATCACCGCCACGCAATTGGTGACCCTGAGTCTGCAGCGCATTGCAAAGGACAACGCGGCATTGAACGCGGTGATCGCATTAGACGCCACCGGTGCCCTCGCTCAAGCCAAAATAATTGATGGGTTGGTGGCCAGTGGCGCACAGGTAGGCCCACTCGCTGGGCTTCCATTCCTTGTTAAAGATCTCGAGGATGCCGCTGGCATGGCGACCACCAAAGGCTCGCTGACCTTGGCCGATGCAGCACTCGCCAGTTCTGATGGGTTGATCACTGCACGCCTAAAGAAAGCGGGCGCGATAGCCGTGGGCAAAACTAACTTGCCGGAATTCGCGGCCGAAGGTTTCACCGCGAACAAGTTGTTCGGAACGACTCGAAATCCTTGGGCCCCAAACTGGAGCCCGGGCGGTTCAAGTGGTGGTTCTGCCGCAGCATTGGCCGCCGGGCTTGCACCAATCGCGACGGCCACCGATGGCGGTGGATCAATTCGCATCCCCGCGGCTTTTTGTGGTCTGGTCGGCATTAAGCCGACCCAGGGCCTGGTGGGTCGTTACCCCATTCCGGATTGGATAGATCTGTCCACCGACGGCCCCATCGCCAATTGCGTTGCCGACTTGCGATTACTGCTCTCGGTGATGGCTGGGCCAACTGCGGGTGACCCAAACTCATTCGAGATGAATCAC
>CAMBQX010000096.1 GCA_945870085.1 Bifidobacterium breve
GACATCAGGACTTGGCCGGCACCGGTCCCAGCGGATGACGGAATTACTCTTTTAAGTGATGCGCTCCGCGAAATAGCTGGAGTTGGTGGGCGCGTTGGGGCTGAATTTGGGCGTGAAGTTCACCTTCGCATGCCGATAAATGAACTTGATATGTTGCGGCAGAAATCTGACGTGATACTGGTTGACGGTACCGACGTGATTCGCCGCTGCCGCCATGTGAAGTCGGAATATGAAATTGCAAAACTTCGCTACGTGTGCCAGTTGGCCAGCGCGTCATTTGCTGAAGTGCCAGAGATGCTGCAGCAGGAACATACCGAAACAACTCTAGCTAGAGAATTCAGAAATAACATTTCTGCGCGAGGGGCTGATTCAACACCGTATTTAGTCGCGATTGCCGGAAAGGGCGGATACGAAAACATCGTGATGAGCCCTACTGATCGCGCTATCGGGCGCGGAGATGTGCTCATTATTGACACGGGGGCAACCTATGACGGGTACTTCTGCGACTTCGACAGGAACTGGGCGATTGGCAATGTCGACGCAGAGGTGGTGCGCGCCTATGAAATCGTCTGGACTGCTACCGAGGCTGGCATCGCGTCAGCCGTTCCGGGTGCGACATCAAGTGATGTGTGGCGAGCCATTGCTGGAGTTCTAGAGGGTGCGGGGAGCCTAGGAAATAGTTCTGGCCGGTTCGGGCACGGGCTCGGTATGCAGTTAACCGAGCCCCCGAGCAATATAGAAGGCGATGAGACTGTGCTAGCGGAAGGAACTGTCCTCACAATCGAGCCAGCTATGGAATTTTCACCGGGTCGTTTAATGGTGCACGAGGAAAATATCGTGGTGAGGGCTGGAGGTGCCGAATTGTTGAGCGTCCGAGCATCTCCGCAAATTCAAGTCTTGACGAAGTAGGTGCCTGCGCGTTCAGCCACTGAGAAGAGTGCAGTTGTGAATCTAGCGAAGAGCGAGTTGTCAGACCGCTGGGCCCTCGTCACTGGTGGCCTTGGGGGCATAGGCGCCGGAATTGCTTGTGAATTGGCAACCGGTGGTGCATCAATCCTGATGCATGACATCGGCGATTTGGGTAGACAGTCTTCAATCGAGCAGTTACTCCTTTCTAGGGGAGCCAAGCAGGTGGAATTTTCGTACTTTGATCTAAGCGCGCAGGAGGACTCCGCGAGCAATTGGCAAATCCTCAGTGAAAAGTATCCAGTTGACGTGTTGGTAAATTGTGCGGGTAGACAAGCAACCTCGCCTTTGGCGGAATTCCCACGCAAGCTGTGGGATGAGATTTTGGCGACGAACTTGTCGGCCGCATTTGACACTATGCGTGTTTTTATGCCAAGGATGCGTGCGACCGAGTACGGGCGCATTTTCAATATTGCCTCAGTGCACGGGCTCGTCGCATCTGCAAATAAGGCAGCTTATGTGGCTGCCAAGCATGGCCTTGTCGGCCTTACCCGCGTGGCAGCTTTAGAGTACGCCGCGGTGGGTGATGCGCTAAGTGGGGGCGTAACCGTAAACGCAATCTGTCCTGGGTGGACTCACACGCCGATGATCGAGCCTCAGATCCAAGAATTTATCGATTCGAGAGGTGGCGATCGGGCACTTGGGATGCAAGCGCTGCTCGCGGCAAAGCAGCCCTCGCTGAGATTCACTTCTCCGGCGGAGATTGGCTCGATGGTGCGATTCATGTGTGGACGTCAGTTTCACAATTGGACCGGAACGGTCATTCCGATCGACGGCGGTTGGACCGCTCAGTAAGGGAAATTCTTGGGGAAGTTTCCTAGAAAGCCTGATTTTGCCGGTATTTGGCCCTGATTTGAGCTGACTCTCAAGCAACGGGTTGGCCTATTCAGGGTCGAAGAACTTTGATTTACAAGGTCGCCAGGCGTTGAACACAGTTTTACAACTTCTGATCAAAGATCATTGACATCACTCTCAGGTGTTGCTAGCCTGCGAGCGATTGGGCGTGACCTCGGGCCTTTCTGGGGGTGCGCAAACCCCTCAATAGGGAAGGGAATTCACGTGACTTCACCAGAGATTTCAACTCCAGAACCGGCTCGCGGTATCAATCGCCGGACAGTTCTCAAGGCCAGCTTGGCGGTACCTGCTGCAGCCGCCGTGCTAAGTGCCTGCTCGACCACCCCGGCTGCTTCGTCCTCGCCTTCGGCTGCTGCCGCAAGTGCAGCTACGTCAGCAGGGACCGTAACTTCCTTCAAAGGGGTAACCCTGCAGATTGGGACAAATCCAAGCGATGAGCCGGCGCTGAAGGAATACGCGGCCGGCTGGGAAGCTCTAACGGGAGGCAAAGCGGTGGTTACCGTCGTGCCTTACGCTGAGCGCGCTATTAAGTTCGCCGGGTTTGTGGCTACCCAAGATGGCTCGATGGATCTTCTTTATGGTGACCCGGCATTCACCCATAGGTTTGGTGACCGCTTGTTCATGGACTTAAATGGCAAGCTGGATACGAGTGGACTTCTTAGTTCAGTCGTGGATTCGCTTACCGTCAACGGCCAATTGTTGTCCGGCCCTCTTAGCTCGGATATGTACTTCATGGTCTACAACAAGGCAATGTTCGCTGCTGCCGGCGCTGATCCTGAGGCAATTCCGTCTTCCTTCGATGGCCTTTACGCCCTTGCCCCCAAACTCCATGTCGGTGACAACTTCGGTTGCTTGCTCCCATGGCTAGCCGGTTATGCCCGCACCTACTGGGTCGCGATGTACAACGGTGGCGGTGAGCCGATGTTCAATGAGGACAGCACACAGGTGCTATTCAATAACGCCTCCGGTTTGGCGGTGTTCGAGTCGATCAAGAAGGGTCTCGAGACCCAGTTCTACGACCCCAACGTATTGAGTGTTCCGGGGGCAGATTTTGACACTTCGATCCTCTTCAACCAAGGCAAAGGCGGATCTCAGATCGGGACGTCGCAGTATTGGTCCTTGGCTTACAAGGGCCCGGACTCCTTGCTTAAGCCAGAAGATGTCGGTGCCTGCAAAATCCCAGCGGTAGTTGAAGGAAAGTTTGGCACAACTAACGCATTCGAAGGTGTTGGCGTCAATAAGTACACGGCAAATCCTGATGCTGCCGTGAGCTTCCTCAGCTATATGACCAGCTTTGATGGGCAAAAGGCCATGATGTTAACCGGGGAGTCCGGGTTGCCTGCTGTTCGAAGTGACGTTCTCAATGATCCAGAGGTCGCGAAGATTTTCCCGATCGGATCTGTGCTTGCAGAGCAGGGCACGTTACCTTCGAACACTTGGCCAACTCCTTATGACACCTACCCGGTGTTCGATGCTGCGGTAAATGCCATAGCTAGGGGCGGCCAGTCTGCGCAGCAGGCACTTGACATCGCGGTCAGTAGTTGTAATGAACTGATTACCAAGTACCTCACCAGTTAAGTTCTGCTTGTGAAGCGCATCTACGCCCGTCTTGGTGAAGCCGTCGTCCGTGACGTCGATGAACCAGGGATACGACCGGGAGAAATCCTGGTTGATACTTCCTTCTCGACGATTAGCTCCGGCACCGAGTCGCTAATTTTGCGGCGCAGTGTCGAAAATCCAGGAGTTGACGAAGAGTATCCAGGGAGTGAAGGGCACTGGCCAAAGATCCGAGATGGTTTAGCCGGTCAGATATTCCCAGTGCCAGCGGGCACAACCGGGGATGTATCCCTTGGCTACAGCGCTTCGGGGGTAGTGAGGGCAGTTGGTGCGGGTGTTGTCGACATATTCCCAGGTATGGCGGTGGCTTGTTCTGGAAGCCAGTGTGCGCATCATGCGCAGGTCATCGCCGTGCCGCGGAACCTTGTTGCAAAGTTACCTGAGGGGGTAACTTTGCAACAAGGTTCTTATGTCACCCTCGGAGCCATCGCGATTGAATCGCTTCGAAAGGCAGATAGTCGATTTGGTGAGTCCGTTGTAATTTATGGTCTGGGTTTACTCGGCTTGTTGACCGCGCAGATTGCCCGGGCCAGCGGGATATACGTGATCGGACTTGACGTAGATCGCAATCGCTTGAAATTGGCCAGGGAGCTCGGGTTCGAGCAGGTTTACGATCCGAACGACGCTGATACGGACGCTGCCGTCTCGGCGGCTACCGGCGGATTTGGTGCGGATGCGGTCTTATTGAGTGTCGTCAGCGAATCGAATGACCCGCTAAATCACGCCATGGATTTGTGCCGTCAACGCGGAACCGTCGTCGGAGTGGGTGTTTTCGGGATGACCATTGATCGAGCCCGGATGGGCGGCCACGACGTGACTATCAAACAGACCATCGCCTATGGGCCAGGGCGCTATGACCCACGCTATGAGGAAGAAAGCATCGACTATCCCATTGGACTTGTTAGATGGACAGAAAACCGAAACATGGCACTGTTCTTGAGACTCTTGGCCGACTCGAAAGTTGATGTTTCAGGGCTGGCGCCTAGCCCAATGTCAGTACTTGATGCCCCAGCGGGATACGCGTTGCTTAAAGGCCGCGACCGCCCGCCAACCGTGCAGTTTCACTACAACATTTGATCTGAGTGTGAAGAAACGACTGATAGATGCGAGTGATCTTTTGTCAGTACGTTGGCTGAGTGATCCGCAGATTACCAAAGATGGCTCCCTGATCTGCGTTACCGAGTGCAGAATCTGCCCTGATGGCGGTCTTGAAATTCCGCTACTCTTTTTGGTCGACAGCGACACCGGGGCAGTGATCTCACCACCCAACGGACACCCTGAACGGATGTGGGCGGGGCGCTGGTCTCCGGACGGGCAGAGCCTCGCCTTCTTGGGTGTTCGGAATGGCGATGTGCAGCTGTGGTTATGGGAGGTTTCTCGGAACGAGATCGAGCAACTGACCGAAGAACCGCACGGGGTGGCTGGCCCTGGTGCCTGGTCCCCTGATGGGCAATCACTCGCATACCCTTTTCGTGGGGAGACGAATTCAGGTCGTCAACTCGGTGACGATGCCTACACAATCACGCAAGAAGTTTACAAAACCGACGGGGTTCGCACGGGTGCACCAATCGCGAAGACCGGGATGAAAGTTTTTTCCATGCCGAGCAAGGAGACCATCCTGCTCACTACTCCACTTGGTCAAGACAGTGCGTGCAGTTGGTCACCGGATGGAACCTCAGTAGCCTTCATCTCAGATAGAGCCAATCCGGAGGCTTATTCATCTGGTCCAGCTCTTTGGGTTGTTGAAGTCGAAAGCCGTTCCCTACATCAACTTACTGACGGCCATGGCCTGGTGCAAGCACCCGTGTGGTCACCTGATGGACGCAAGATTGCATTCATCGGCAATGCGAATCGGCACAACACGTCATTAAACCACGAGATCAAGTTGCTTGAGGTTTCTCCCCGGATTGAATCAAGTATTACTGATCGCCTTGATATAAGTTTTGGCTTATGCGTTCAGTCTGACGATTCACGAGGGTACGGTGATGCTTCCCTGGGCTGGAAAGAAGGATTCGGGATTCTTAGTAGGTATCCCGAGCGTGGCACTGTTCACCTTGGTTGGGTAGAGCCTTTAGAAAGAAACCCAGCAGGAGGGGTACTGCACGAGGCACTGAAAGGTGATCGTTCGATACTGTCCTTTTCGGCTTCGGATTCAGGAGTTATCGCTTTTGTCGCGAGCGACCCTACAAACCCGGGTGAGCTATTTTTAGCAAATTCAGATGGCAACAATGAACGTCAGTTGACCGACCGCAATGGAGCTTGGCTCAGTGAAGTTCAGCTAGGTGAAGTTTCACTTGTTTCGGTACGAGCCACTGATTCGATTTTATTGGATGCTTGGCTGCTCGCGCCTCCTGTTAAACCCGCAACCGCGGCACCACTAATACTTTCTGTGCACGGTGGGCCTCATTGGCCAGCGGGGTGGCGTTTCTCCTTCGAAAACCAAAGGCTTTCAGCGCTTGGATACTACGTGGCGGTCAGCAATCCGCGTGGGAGCCAAGGTTACGGTGAAGAGTTTTCGTCCTCAATAAATGGTGCCTGGGGTCAAGATGACTTTGAAGATGTGAAACATGTGGCCGAGCAACTTTCGGCGAGCCCGGCCATTGATGTTTCTAAATTAGTTTTGATGGGTGCGAGTTACGGTGGCTTCATGGTGTGCTGGGCCATCGCATTTACGTCCATGTTTAGAGCTGCAGTGGCGGAGAATGCGGTAATTGACCTCGTAAGCCTTGCTGGCACGACATCAGACGGCGGGTTCTCAATGGCAGAAGAAATCGGTGGCTGGCCGGAGAGCCACGCGGATATCTATCGCGATATGTCGCCCCTCACCTACGCTCATCTAGTACAAACGCCTTTACTTTTAATCCACGGCGAGTTGGACCAAAACTGCCCTATTGAGCAAAGTGAGCAGATGTACGCCGCCCTGCGTCGCAGCGGCGGTGAGGTTTCCTTCGTCCGCATACCCGGTTAAGGTCACTCGATGGTGCTCAACGGTAGCTGGTTCCATCGCCTGCAGCGATGGAAGGCGCTGGATGCCTTTTTGGAATTTCATGTTTTATAGATGCATTAAATCCTAATTATGTTTTAGTAAACCGAGAGTAGGTTCCAATGTTCAAAGTCTTTCAAGTTGATGCCGATGACAGCCTCGAGCCTTATGATTTTGAGAATGCCGCACTTAGTGAAGTTGGTGGGAGCATCATCTGCGGGAA
>CAMBQX010000097.1 GCA_945870085.1 Bifidobacterium breve
TCTCATTTGACACGATTACACCTGAGCCGATCACCGCCTACACCTCACTTAGACGCTCGTTCTGCGTCGTATCGATCGTAGGCGTCGACAATACGGCCAACCAACTTATGTCGAACAACATCTTGTGAGGTGAGTCGGCAGAATGCCACATCTTCAATACCCTCAAGAATTTCGCCCACTACGCGAAGCCCGCTGGTGGTGCCACTGGGGAGATCAACCTGAGTTACGTCGCCGGTGATCACCATTGTTGAGCCGAAACCAAGCCGCGTCAAAAACATTTTCATCTGCTCCGCGGAGGTGTTTTGGGCTTCATCAAGAATAATGTATGCATCATTTAAGGTACGCCCGCGCATGTAGGCAAGTGGCGCGATCTCAATCGTGCCGCTGGTGATTAGCCGAGGTATCGAGTCAGGGTCAATCATGTCGTGCAGCGCGTCATAGAGCGGTCGCAGATAAGGATCAATCTTCTCCGACAACGTGCCGGGCAAGAAACCCAGCCGCTCGCCAGCCTCAACAGCTGGTCGAGTGAGGACGATGCGATTCACCCGCTTGGCCTGCAGTGCTTGAACCGCTTTCGCGACCGCCAGATAAGTCTTGCCGGTACCAGCGGGGCCGATGCCAAAGACAACCGTGTTGTTATCGATGGCATCTACGTAGCGCTTCTGATTTAAAGTTTTGGCACGTATAGTGCGCCCGCGATTACTAAGAATATTTGAAGTTAACACTTCGGAAGGGCGCGCACCTGTGCGCAATAAGGAAATACTGCGCTCAACCGACTCCACGGTCAACACCTGCCCGGTGCGGAGCATCGCCAACATCTCGCTGAAGAAAACCTCGATAATGCCGACATCACCGGGAGTGCCGGTGAGCGTTATCTCATTGCCACGAACTAAGACATCACATTCGGGGAAAGAGGCTTCGACCAGGCGTAAGAACTCATCATCAGAACCGATAAGTGCCACCATTGATTGCGAGTGCGGCACGGTGATTTTTGCCTGAGCCTGCCCGGCGTCAGGTGCGGATGCGCTCATCCTGGCGGCCAGCTCATCGCCCGACCACCAAGAACATGGGCGTGCACATGGTGAACGCTTTGACCAGCATCTTCACCGGTGTTGAACACAATTCGGTAGCCAGAGTCCAGCCCCTGCGAATTTGCTACCTCACCGGCTGCCTTAAGTAAACGGCCGGCCAAAGCCGGATCAGCACTCGACATCGCCATGGCATCGTCGTAGTGAGTGGTTGGGACAACCAGCACATGTGTTGGAGCCTGCGGTGAGATATCCCAAAACGCCACTACCTCACTGGTGCGCATTACTTCATTAGCTGGGATCTCCCCCGCAACTATGCGGCAGAAAAGGCACTCGCTCATAAACTTGATCCTCCCACGGGGGGTCTACCCCAGTTACGGGTAGCCGATAAAACGGCAGTTGCAACGGCACCGGCCGCCGATGACCGCAGCACACTTGGGCCCAGCCGCGCCTCAAACGCACCGGCTGCCCGAAAGATCGCCCGCTCGTCTTCGCCGATACCACCCTCGGGCCCAACTATTAGTACTACCTCGCTGGCTCCCCCACGATCAGTAATCGGCACCTCGAGCAATGGGGTGATTGCTTCCTCATGCAACACAATTGCTGCCCCGTCACCGGACGAGGCACCGGCAATAATTTCAACCACCTGCGCCGTTGTTGCTAGCTCGCCGAGCACGGGCCAGCGGGCGCGCCTAGCTTGCTTGGCCGCGGCGGTCACTGCCGCCTGCCATTTACTTCGGGCTTTTTCAACACGGTCAGGGGCCCACTTGGTGATCGACCGGCCCGCCGCCCAAGGCACGATCACATCGACCCCAACTTGGGTCAACAAGTCGATGGCAAGTTCGCCGTGCTCACCTTTTGGAAGTGCCTGCACGACAGTAATGCGAAGTGGAGCTACTGGTTCAATTTGCACCTTGGCAACTCGCACCCACAAGTTCTCCTTGCCACTCAAACTGACGACGGTGCCATGTACCCGCAGGCCACGGCCGTCAACAAGTTCGACGACCTCCCCAATATTTACACGCAGTACCGACACCGCGTGACGGCCTTCGGTGCCGGCCAGAGGTATTTCTTGACCGACCCGCACCTGCTGCAAGTCTGGATCTGCAATATAAAAGACGGGAGCACTCACCTCGGGGAAAACGCATCCTTTAAGCGAGTAAATAGGCCGCCTCCAGCATCGTCACCGCCATCACCTACGCGTACTACGTCTTCCGAACGTAAATCCGCAAGTTGTTTGAGTAACATGGCTTGGGCATCATCAAGTTTTGTCGGAATCGCAACATCTATGTGTACGTAAAGATCACCGCGGCCACCACCGCGCAGCCGAGATGCACCGAGTCCGCGCAGGGTGAGAATTGCACCAGGTTGGGTCCCCGGCCGTACATCGATCTCCTGCTCACCATCAAGAGTGTCGAACTTCACCTTGGTACCAAGCGCCGCTGAAGTCATCGGCAAAGTTAGAACACAATGCAACTCATCGCCTTGGCGCTCGAACACGGCGTGTTGCTGCACCATAACCTCGATATATAGATCCCCCGCTGGACCACCGTTGGGCCCGACTTCGCCCTCACCTGTTAGTTGAATTCGAGTACCACTGTCTACCCCCGGCGGTACTTTGATAGTGATCGTGTGGCGGGTACGCACCCGACCATCGCCAGCACATTCGTGGCATGGATGCGGGATCGTGCTGCCGAATCCTTGGCAGGTCGGGCAGGGCCGCGATGTCATGACCTGGCCAAGGAAAGAGCGTTGCACCTGCTGCACCTCGCCCCGGCCCTTGCACATCACACAATTGACGGCTTCACTATCCGAAGCAGTGCCCCTACCGCCACAAGTAGCGCAGCCCGCCGCAGTGTCAACCGTTATCTCACGAGTCTCGCCGAATACCGCTGCTGAAAGGGTGATCTGGATTCGAATCATGGCATCTTGGCCGCGACGTGCCCTAGTGCGCGGGCCTCGCTGCCCTCCGCCGCCGCCGAAAAATGCATCCATGATGTCGCCGAAATCAAAGCCTTTGGGGTTCCCGCCGCCACTGCTGCTGAGCGGATCACCACCTAGGTCAAACATTTGGCGTTTTTCAGGATCACTAAGGACTTCATAGGCAGCCGTGATGATCTTGAACCGCTCCTGGCTTTGTAAATCTGGGTTTACGTCAGGATGCAATTCTCGCGCTAACTTGCGGTAGGCCTTTTTGATCTCATCCGGGGTCGCATCACGCGCAACTCCAAGGAGGGCGTAATAGTCGGGGCCGGCCGCTCTCACTGCTCATCCAAAATACGTCCGACATATTGAGCGACCGCCTGCACGGCAGCAATGTTGCCTGCATAATCCATATGAGTTGGCCCAACCACCCCGAGGGAGGCCACTGTTGAATCACCAATGCCGTATCGAGCAGTAACCACCGAAGTTGACTCCATCGCTTCAACTGGATTCTCATGGCCAATTCGCACGGTTACCGAGGCGTTGGTGGACGATTCGCCGAGCAGTCGCAGCAATACCACCTGTTCCTCGAGTGCTTCAAGAACCGGTTGGATAGAAAGTGGGAAGGCATCGCCATAGCGCGCCAGGTGCGCAGTGCCACCGAGCACCACCCGCTCATCGATACGTTCAGTAACAGCGTCAAGTAAAGTTGCCTGAATAATTGTCACCAAAGGTTGCATCTCAGCCGGAAATTGACCGCTGAAAGTTAAAAGTATCTCGGGAATTGACGAGAACGGCTGGGCACTTACTGCACCGAGTAGCCGGGCGCGAATATCGCCAAGTGCAATCTCACTTATCGGCGCCGCGCATTCAATAGTGCGTTGCTCCACCCGGCCGCTATCGGTAATTAAAACCATAATCAATCTGGTGGTGCTCAGGGCAATGAGTTCGATGTGTCGCACGCTGCTTCTTGACAGCGTCGGGTACTGCACAAGGGCCACCTGCCGCGTAATCTGAGCGAGTAGGCGCACGGTGCGCACCATGACATCGTCAAGGTCGACTGAACTATCCAAGAACTCTTGAATCGCGCGGCGCTCCGGTGAGCTAAGTGGCTTGACACCAGAAAGTCGATCAACGAAAAGCCGGTAGCCGAGGTCTGTCGGAACGCGTCCGGCGCTGGTATGCGGCTGAGCGATGTAGCCCTCGTCTTCCAAAGCGGCCATGTCATTGCGAATTGTTGCGGGCGAAACTCCCAGGTTGTGGCGCTCCACCAGCGCTTTTGAACCCACCGGCTCATGGGTTGCGACGTAATCCTCGACGATGGCGCGGAGTACGGCAAGGCGCCGATCTTCTAGCATTTGCCCCTCCTTCGCCCTGTTGCCACTAGCACTCCCTACTCGTGAGTGCTAATAATACGCCCTGTTCCGAATACTGCCCGAAATACACCGCCTAAACCTCCACCGAACATTCATCAGTCCTTAATCGGATCACCCCGGTGCTGAAATCTTGCCCCGGGAAGGTTCGGGTGTGGAAAACCTCTTAGGCGTGATGGATTTCGTCCCCGATTGGGGTGCCCGAACCGGGTTGCCCGCGGCCGATGGCCAATTAACCGATGGCCAGTTTGCAGGTCCAGCCGGGAAGCACCTAGTGCTAGTTGCCCACGACAACAAGAAGGCTGACCTACTGGAGTGGGCGACGCACAATCGCAATGTCCTCTCCGAACACCATATTTACGCGACCGGCTCGACCGGTCGGCTGATTCAAGATCAGCTGCAACTGCCTGTCAAACGATTCTTGAGCGGCCCACTCGGTGGCGACCAGCAAATCGGTGCCTACATCGCACAAGGTGAAATCGACTTATTGGTCTTCTTCTGGGATCCCCTTGAACAGCAACCGCATGACCCAGACGTCAAGGCACTGTTGCGTATCGCCACGCTGTGGAATATTGCCATTGCAAGTAACCGGACTACCGCCGACATGATTATTACCTCACCGCTTTTTGCCAGCGGTTACCGCAGGACACCTCCTGCATTTAGCCCAAACCTCTGAATGCGCACGTTTTGGTCGTGAAACCGCCCGATTATCTACTTTTCACGACCATAACGTGCGCATTCACCAACGGATTGATCTAGCTTTCTCCACCCCACCTACTGGCGGGAAGAGCGCTACTCTTCATTGCCCTCAAAGCATATACACATAGGGCCGCCGGAAGGCATGTTAGTCGAGGGGTTACTGGTGCCGCCGATACCGGCCACACCGGGCCGCACCCAACCAACACCGAGTGCGAGCCGATCGGTCGGCGCTGAACTAACTGGCGAATTAACATCGATACTTGGCACTTAATGCTCCAATCGGTAAACAGGCCAATACCCAAGCGGGCACCTGTAAATGATGATAAAACACTCCCGCCCTAAAACAAAGGGATTAGCGAGATTCACCCCGGGTTGCCCAAGACAACAAGTGGGTGACCTGCCAGATGGGATCCCCTTGAACAGCAACCGCAGGACACCACCTGTCTTTAGCCACTAGCTCTGAATGCGCGCGTTTTGGTCGTGAAACCGCCCGATTATCTACTTTTCACGACCATAACGTGCGCATTCACGTTCAGCCCAGGAGATCTCGCACGACCGCATCGGCAAAAAGTCGACCCCGCGTCGAGACTACGAGCCGGCCACCGGCCAGCGCGGCTTCGTCCAACAAGCCATCATTTGCGAGCTTGGCAATGACCTGATCATCGAGGCCATCGACGGCAGCCAGCTCCAGTCCCGCCGCGGTTCGCAACCCCAGCATGACCTGCTCCATCCGGATCTGCGCAGGCGTCAACACCTCACGTTGGTCAATAGGTAACTCACCGGCGGTCAATTTCTGCGAGTACGAACGCGGATGTTTTACGTTCCACCAACGCGCACCATCAAGGTGGCTATGGGCACCCGGTCCGATGCCCAACCAATCATCATTAAGCCAATAATGAATATTGTGTTGGCATCTTCCACCCGGCTGCGCCCAGTTAGATACTTCATACCAAGTGAACCCGCGCTTGGTGAGCAGGTGATCGACTAATTCGTACCGGTGGGCCGCATCATCTTCATCGGGCCTCGCAACTGAACCGGTCGCAACCTGTCGCGCCAGCGGAGTATTTGGCTCAACAATTAACGTGTATGCAGAGACATGGTCAACACCTGCGTCGGTTACTAAATCAACCGAATCCCGCAAGTCTTGGTCGGTTTCACCCGGTGTGGCAATGATGAGATCTGCACTGATGTGCTCGAACTCAGCGGCCCGTGCCATTTCAATCGCGGCAGCGGCCGCACCTGCGGTATGTGTGCGGTCTAGAGTTTTAAGTACTAATGGAGATGCACTTTGCACCCCGAATGAGATGCGGGTAAAGCCCCCGGCCCGCAGTTGATCAAGCTTGGCCTGATCGACACTGTCAGGGTTCGCCTCAGTGGTGATTTCGGCATTCGAGGCGAATCCAAACTTTTGCTCGATAGCTGCGAGTATCGCCACGAGCGCCTTGCCGCTTAGCAGCGTTGGCGTGCCACCGCCGAAGAACACGGTTTCTACCGGGCGCCGGTCTGAGCCCATTTCATGGGCAGCAAGTTGTATTTCAGAGATCAACACCTGATCGAAAGTGTCGCGCTGAACCTGATTACCTAAATC
>CAMBQX010000098.1 GCA_945870085.1 Bifidobacterium breve
GCTCGTCGCAAAAAGAGATCACGAATCTACCCTCATTAACGCCATGGCTCAGGCCGAGCGGGCTCTTGGGCTGGGCATATTGCAGCCCACGTTTCTTAAGGAAACTTAAGCGCACTACAAAAAGCGGGACGGGCCACCGAAGCGGCCCGTCCCTTTCCCCTAGCACGCGAGGCGAATCGACGCGAAAGGGAACCTGTGCGATCAGATGTCGTAGTAAAGCTCAAACTCGTGCGGATGTGGTCGCATACGGATTGGATCTATTTCATTCGTGCGCTTATATTCTACCCAGGTTTCGATTAAGTCGCTCGGGAAGACCCCGCCGGCCTGTAGGTACTCGTTATCGGCCTCGAGAGCCTCCAAGACTGCTGGCAAAGAACCAGGGACCTGGGGGATGCTGGCCATTTCATCCGGCGGCAACTCATATAGATCCTTGTCGACCGGGGCGTGCGGCTCGATCTTGTTCTTGATTCCGTCAAGGCCCGCCATTAGCTGAGCCGCGAACGCAAGGTATGGGTTACTCGATGGATCAGGCACCCGGAACTCAATGCGCTTGGCCTTTGGTGAGTTGCCGGTCACTGGGATCCGGATGCAGGCCGAGCGGTTGCGAGCGGAGTAAACCAGGTTAACCGGGGCTTCGTAGCCCGGTACCAAGCGGTGGTAGGAGTTCACGGTCGGGTTGGTGAATGCCAGCAACGATGGTGCATGGTGCAAGAGGCCACCGATGTACCAACGGGCCATATCGGAAAGCCCGCCGTAGCCGCGCTCGTCATAGAACAACGGCTCGCCGTTCTTCCAGAGCGACTGGTGGCAATGCATCCCCGAGCCGTTATCGCCGAAGAGTGGCTTGGGCATGAAAGTTGCGGTCTTGCCGTGTGCCCAGGCGACATTTTTGATGATGTACTTGAAGAGCATGAGCTCATCGGCAGCTTTTTGTAGTGAATTGAAGCGGTAGTTGATTTCACCTTGACCGGCGGTACCAACCTCATGATGCGAGCGCTCAACATGCAGGCCAACCTGCAGCAACTTCTCGACCATGTCGTCGCGGATGTCAGCGAAGTGGTCAACCGGCGGGACGGGGAAGTACCCGCCTTTGTAGCGGGTCTTGTAGCCGCGGTTACCGCCCTCTTCGACACGTCCGGTATTCCAAGCGCCTTCGACCGAATCGATGTGGTAGTACGACTCATGCTGATTGGTTTCAAACCGAACGTCGTCAAAGACGTAGAACTCAGCTTCAGCGCCGAAATAGACAGTGTCGGCAATACCTGTTGAGGCGAGGTAGGACTCGGCATTTGCTGCCACATTGCGTGGGTCGCGGCTGTAGCGCTCGTCGGTGAATGGGTCAAGGATTGAGAAATTCATGACCAGTGTCTTGGCATTGCGGAACGGGTCGATGAAAGCGGTTGAAGGATCCGGGATCAGCTTCATGTCTGATTCATGGATAGCCTGGAAACCGCGGATGGATGATCCGTCAAACATTAGGCCGTCGTCGAACACCGACTGGTCAAATGACTCCACGGGCATATTGAAGTGCTGCATCACGCCGGGCAGATCAATAAACCGCACGTCTACGAACTTCACGCCTTCGGCCTTGATGTAACTCAGTACCTCAGTTGAATTCTTAAACACGAAATCCTCCCTGACCTTTCCACGCATTTGCCCTGTGGGTTTATCCCACGGGGTTCTCGCCTCGCACGGTGGCTGGTGCCTCCGGATACCCGAAACCATAGGCAAAGGCCATGTCATGGGTGTATCCCTACTGTTTCGGCAATGTTAAAGGATGCATCAATTTCGTCTCCCGGTAACGTGGGGGAGTGACTTCAGCCACACCAGACCCAAAGACGAAGCCGGAGGAGCCAGCTGGGCTCGGTCGCCGGGTGGTGGCAATTTGCCTGGATTGGCTCGCCTGCATCCTCTTGTCCCGAGTGTTCTTCGGCCAGGTGGCCTATGGCTCCGCCGAAGGGTCGATCACCGTGCTTTTGCTCTTCGCGGCTGAGGTCATCTTGTTCACTTGGCTGATGTCGGCGTCATTTGGCCAACGCATCATGGGAATTTCAGTAATTCGATTGGACGGCGGGCGGCTATCGCTGTGGCGTATCGCCCTTCGGACGGTGCTCGTCTGCTGCGTGATCCCAGCTTTGATTTATGACTCAACCGGTCGTGGTCTTCAAGATCGTGCCGTTGGAAGTGTTGTTATTCGAACGCGCGGGCGCGGAGTCGCTAGTTAGCGAGGGCGGCGCGCCGATCGGGTACTCGTCGGCATCGGCCCCTTCGGGATCGGCAGTGAGCCACCGGTCTGAATAACAGCATCGAGGCGGCGGCGCACGTCGGTGATCTCGCCACCGCGAAGGTTGCGAGGCAACTTGGTTAATGAGCGCTGCAGTTTGCCTAGTGAGACCTGGCCCGGTTCGTCGCCGACCTGAATTTCGTAGATCGGGATATCTGGTAGCCAGCGAGCGGTCTTCTTGCGCTCATTGCCGAGCATGTGGCTGACCCGACTCGCTGGGCCTTCGGATATCAAGATGACTCCGGGTTTACCAACAACTCGACTTACTAAGTCTTGATTCTTATTGACTGCGATTCCTGGTGTCACTAACCAGCCACCGCGCAGTGATTGCACCACGGCCGCCGCCGCCCCTGGCTGCCCCTCGATCTGGCGGTAGGCCGCTTTCATCGCGCGGCGGCTAAACCAGAAAACTGCCGCGAGTAGGCCCAAGGGAATACCGACCAGGATGGCGGTAAATAGGTTCAAGAAGATAAAGGTCGGGACGAATCCAACGACGAACCCCAACAGGAACAGCCCGCCGACTTCGAGCGGCAAAGTCCGGTAAACCTTCTGGGTCATACCCCAGTTCTGGGCGATTGAGGACAGTGTCGAGCGGATTTTTCCCTTAGCCATGGGCCCAGCCTAGGGAAGCCTGACCTCGATCAATTCCCCGGCATGGATGCGGCCGGGGTGTTCGACCCAGCCGGTCACGCCGCGCCGCCCCATCGCGGCTTTCGGGAACTTTTCGGCGGCGGTGCCGTACCGCGCCTCCACCAAGGCTCCGGCGATAGTGCAGGGGAGGTTCTCGCCACCCAACATGACAACCGCGCCGCCGGCGAATAGCAATCTGGTCATTCGAGGGAGTTCGGTGAGCCCAGGGATGCCCTCCGTGCAGATGTTGTCGGCGATCACCCCGGGTGCAATTGCCTCAATACCGAGCTCGCCGCAGATGCTCGAAAGTTCAGCTAGATCTACAATTGAGAGTTGCCGGTGGTTGCGGATCGTTGTTCCCTTCGGGAAAACATCCTTTTGTCGGACATCTGACGCCATGGTTACCCCGTGGTGGCGATCACCCACCGGGCCACCCCAATCGAGTTCGAGTTCAGCTACCAGGGTGGGAGTTTTTGATCCAGCCGGCCAAATATGCACCGCTTCAACCCTTGCGCTCAATTCCTTGCCTCCATTGCCTGCTGGTAGAGGCGCCCCGCACGGTAGCTTGACCGCACCAAAGGACCACTCATCACTCCGACAAAACCAATTTGTGTTGCCCGCTCAGCTAAGTCGACGAAGACCTCTGGCTTCACCCAACGGTCGACCGGATGATGACGCGGTGATGGGCGCAGGTACTGCGTGATCGTGAGGAGATCACAGCCAGCAGCGTGCAGATCGATAAGCGCGGTGTCAATCTCTGCATCATCTTCACCCATACCCAAGATCAAGTTGCTCTTGGTGACCATTCCGGCACTTTTTGCCTGAGTAATAACATCCAAACTACGTTCGTAAGTAAAGGCCGGGCGGATGCGCTTGAAAATACGAGGTACGGTCTCAAGGTTATGGGCCAAAACCGCTGGAGCCGCCGCAAATACTTCGGCTAACAAATGTGGCTCACCTGAGAAATCTGGTATTAAAACTTCGACATTGGTATCTGGGTTCACTTCTTTGATCACGCGAACGGTTTCGGCATAAAGCCAGGCACCTTGGTCAGGGAGATCATCACGGGCTACACCGGTGACCGTCGCGTACCGCAGGCCCATAGCCCGCACCGACTCGGCAACCCGTCGAGGCTCATCGCGATCCAATGGTGCCGGTTTGCCGGTATCGATTTGGCAGAAGTCACAGCGCCGGGTGCATTGCTCGCCACCTATTAAGAAGGTCGCTTCGCGGTCTTCCCAGCATTCGTAGATATTTGGGCATCCGGCTTCTTGGCAGACAGTGTGTAGGCCCTCTGCTTTTACCAAGGCACTGATCTTCAAGAATTCAGGGCCGGTCTTAAGTTTGGTACGAATCCAATCGGGCTTTCGTTCGATCGGCACCTCGGCGTTGCGCGCCTCTATCCGTAGCATGCGCCGGCCTTGGCTATCTGAATAAACCGGCTCGACGAGGGTCATGTGATCAGCCTACGGGGTGGACTAGTTCTGGCAGCAGGTCGATCACCGTTGGCAGTACTTCGGCGACGCTCACGCGGCGGCCAATTTCTTGGCTCAGTGAGGTAACTTCTGCATCCTTTATCCCGCAGGGCACGATCTTGTCGAACCAAGCCATATCGCAGTCACAGTTGAGTGCGAACCCGTGCATCGTGACACCTTCGGTAACGCGAATGCCAATTGCCGCCACCTTGCGGTCAGGGCCGCGGTCATCGGCGGGGATCCAGACCCCGCTGCGCCCATCAATACGCACTCCGGTCACCCCGAATTCACTGCAAACCAAAATGAGCATGGCCTCGATGCGACGAACGTGGGCAACAACATCTAGCGGGCTGGGGAGGCGAACAATCGGGTAGCCAACAAGTTGACCGGGCCCGTGCCAAGTTATCTTCCCGCCGCGGTCAACATCAATTACCGGCGTGCCATCAAATGGTCTTTCATGAAGTTCGGTGCGGCGCCCAGCGGTATAGACCGATGGGTGCTCGAGGAGGAGAACGGTGTTGGTAGTAGCACCCGATACGACATCAGCGTGCACACGACGCTGCAAATCCCAGGCGGCAACGTAGTCAATCGCGTCGTCGCCAAAACCAATCAACTGGACATCAAGTGCGGCATCAGTGGTAGTCATCGCACACCCAAGTCTGCGAGTACGGCATCAGCTGCGCGGCGCCCACTCATCATCGCCCCTTGGATGGATGCGGTCTCACGGTAATCACCGCAGACGAACAGGCCGTCGGCAAGTTTCGCCGCACTAGGTATCTGTAGGGGCGGCATCATGGCCGGCAAAGCGTACGAAATGGCGTAGTGGGCTAGTGGCTCCCAAGCGGTGGTGTCG
Organism: Bifidobacterium breve; assembly: GCA_945870085.1. Lineage (GTDB taxonomy): Bacteria > Actinomycetota > Actinomycetes > S36-B12 > S36-B12. The sequence goes on from CAMBQX010000098.1 coordinate 5,243, forward strand.
ACGCCATACATAGTGGCAAGGTGTGTGCGCACCGCTCGTTCGTCTTCGACACTTGCGTTGGTACCCAGGGCGGACGATGAAATGAGTACCTTGCCGGATGGTGCGTAACTGGGAGCAGCATTTGTCATGACTACCGAATTCAGAACCGGACCGCGATTTTCACCATCAACAACAAGGACACCGGCTCCACCATTGAGGGTCTTTCCTGATTGCGTCGCCACGTGGTACCAAGTGGTTACCGACCTACCATGTGGCACGGTGATACTTGGATTCAATGATTTCGCCCCGCTTGGATCGGTAGCGATAACTACCGCGCGCACCCGAAACTCTCCACTGTCGGTGACAACTAATCCAGCTTTAGCTTTGGTGACGGTGGTGTTGCACCGAACCGACCCAGCTGGGAGTGAGTCGCGAAGTTGTTCGGGGAGTGCCTGCATTCCGGCACTTGGCACTGCTGGAGTGCCAGTTACAAATGACTTTAAAATTAAATCCATGAATCGCCGCGAGGTTTGTAAATCGGGCTCAAGGAAAACCCCGGTCAAGAAAGGGCGCAGTACCTTATTGAATAGGGCGTCGTCGATGCCGGCAGCACGCAGCGCAACAGCGCTCGAAAAATCTTCTTCGGACAAAATTCGGTGCGCAGGGGTGTTGGCCGCCCTGATGGCATACCGCGCAAAGCGCGCTTTGCTAAGCAGTGAGCCGGTGCGTATGGAAGCTGAATCAACGGCCCAGCTCGGCCTGCTGCGCGGGTCACCTAGTCGGGCATTGCCATCGGCGAGGGCGACCACAACACCTGGAGTAAGTGGGCGAAGTTGCAATGCGTTGTGATCAAGAACCCGTGCGGCTTCGGGATACGCGGGGTTATAGAGCTGAAATCCACGATCTAATAAATAGCCATCGATTCGGTCGGTGCGCACCCGCCCGCCGACCTCGTCACCGGATTCGAGTACTAAGACGCTTAGCCCGTGCACTGACAACTCTCGACCAGCGGCGAGACCGGCAAGGCCGGCACCCACTACGACGACGTCGCACGGCATTAGGCCAGGGCCGCCCGGATCGCCGACTCAATGTCTGGGTCCTGCCAAGTGAAGCCCTCGGCTTCTAGCACTGCAGGTACGACTCGAATACTGCCTAGAACTTCACTAGAGAATTCACCGAGAGCGGTCTTAAGCGCGAAGCTTGGCACCGGTAACAAAGTGGGCCGGCCAAGTACCCGACCCATCGCCGCTGTGACTTCTGCATTGGTTGCAGCGTGCGGGGCGGTGAGATTGACCGGCCCTGAGATGTTTTCAGAAGTCAAGAGAAA
>CAMBQX010000099.1 GCA_945870085.1 Bifidobacterium breve
CGGGCAAAGGCGACTACATCACTATCGGCTACCTGCCACGCGGCACCGGTGGATCGGCCCGCGCTATTCATTGTCGGGCCATCAACTACGAAATGATTAATGCCGGCCTGTGCATAATCAAGTTCAAGCCCCGGTGTGTACGCACACTCGGGCGCCCAGATTCCAGTTGGTCGGTTACCTCGGCGCAGCAGGCTGTCGTTCTGCCCGATTAGCAGCGCAGCGCGCCTGGTGGCAGCCTTGGACAACGGCTGGAAGCTGTGGGTAGCTGGTCCGCCAAGGATTTCGATTACACCACCTTCCGAGAGCCTACGTAAGATCGGTGATGCCCCGCGTTGCCAGCGCTTATCGAAATCCTGCTGCGCTGCGATGGCGCTCTTAAACTCGCGAGTGCCACCCTCGCGGCGCCATGTCTCCCGTGCACCAGCCATACCTTGGGCGCGTAACTGCCAATTGGCAAGCCAAGTTTGCTGCTCCTTGATGCAATATGGGTCATCAAGTTGGGCGGCGAGTACCGGCGAAACTCCGAGAGTCAAAACATCTCTTCGGCCCTCATCCGCGAGGGTTTCTAGGAGATCAATTACTGGAAGATATGAGGTGGCCCATGCTTGGTGCAGCCACTCTTCACCAACGGGCCAGGCGCCATGGTGAGCCAGCCAAGGCAGATGGGTATGTAACACCAAGCAGAAGGTGCCAATCGGTTTAGTCACTGGTTTAACCCATTTGGATCACTCATTTGCTGCCGACCGCAATTAGATCTTGTGCAGCAGTTGCTTCGCCGATGTGGAAGTCATTAGCGGTAATTGTAGTGACGAATTCATGAAGGCTTGATGGCCACGAGTTCGTTGCACCGGCGGTGATCATGGCGGCAACAATAGGTCCGTTGATGTTTTCCCAATCTGTGATTCTGGAACCATGATGCAGGCCGTACATGGTAACGTCTTTGAAATCACATTCGCTTAGCTGCAATTTTACTTGCTCTTCATCAAACTCCTCGACATGAAATGGATTCAGCGGGGGGCTCTTGCGTTTAAGCCCGGGTGAGAACACCGGCCGATTCGGCGTTGAAACAACTAGTTTGCCGCCCAAGCGCAATACTCGATGCATCTCCTTAAGGTATGCGGCAACATCCCAAATATGTTCAATAACTTGAAGGGAGGTCAACAAGTCGGTGCTCTGGGTAAAAATGGGGAGTTCCACTACGTTGGCGCGCAAAAAAATGCTATTGGGATATTTAGTTGCGCTATGAGATACAGCGGCTTGATCGAGTTCGATGCCAAAGACACTTTGGGCGCCGGCAGCTAGCAGTAACCGGGTGCCAAAGCCTTCGCCGCTACCGATGTCACCGCATATCTGTTCCAGTGCGTAGCGCTCGGCAACCCATCGGTAGACCACTTCATGACGGGCGAACCAGTAGGACTCGGTGGGCACTCCCGGGATGGTGCGTTCACCGGTTAACTCCATGCCGCGGCCTTACTCAGACGAATTCGCACGTGCCTACCGTAATGGCAATGATTCTTAGGTCATTGAAAAGTTTGGGTTCCTTTCGCCACTAGGAAATCAATGGCGCCGGCAAACAGGCTAGCTTCAATGGTCCAAACACCGGCAATCGGGATGACTCCACTGGCCCTAGCAATTTTGCCGTCACCGGTAACTCGCCACGTTATTGGTCCGGGTAGCGCATCGTTTGTGAGCAGCACCTCACCGCTTTTAGCTTTTGAAACAAAAGTTATAGTGCGAGCACCGACTGCTGCTGCACTCACATGTGCTTTCACCGCTGGTATCAGGGCTAGTGCTGTTGGTTTACCCCGTGGATTGCCAATCTTGACGGTGAAAGCAATTGCACCAGCGACCGTATGGTCGTCATCACTAGTTACCTGCCAGCTGACCGAATAACGTCCGTTGGGTAACGACCAATTAGGAGTAACGGTTAAATGCGACCCGGCGAGCGATGCTGTTGACGGCACGGTGGCGCCAGTTTGATCCAAAATCTGGGCCTTCACTAAGGAAACATTCTCACCAAAATTCAGGGTGATGGTTTTGGGCACAACTAAAAGTTGCGACCCGTTACGCGGTGAGCTAGTTACTAATTCGGCATGGGCGAACGCAGGTGTTGGGCTCACCAGGAGTGCCAGTGAGCCCAACAGCACGGCCGCTAGGGCTTTGCGCATTAGTGTGAGGAGGTTGTTGCTGTTGCGATAACGGTAACCGACGGGGCCGGGCTGGCCAGTGTTGCGGTTGAACCTGCAACGGGTAGTTCGATCCAGGCATCGCTACCGGCAATCGAAGTGCCCACTAGCCGGTTGTTGATGCGGGCGGTGACTTCACTGCCGTCAGGAACTTTGGCCGATTTGGTATTGACGGTAAAAGCGCCGATTGACCCGATGGTGACATCATGGGCCGTGAGCGGAATGCCGTCAACGAAGAGTGCTGCTTTTTGACCGGCATAGGTAGGCAACCAGCCGGTAACCGTTGCGTCCTTACCACTTGCTACTACCTTCAGTTCGGCGTTGCAAGTCTGCACGGATTTGAAGTAGAACTTCTGTGATGCCAAGCCAGTTGCCAATTTTGGCCACGTGAGGCGGAGTCCAAATTCATCAAACTGATCATCAGGTAGTTCACCGCCTGACCAAGTGATGGTCGTCGGAGTTGTTGAAAGTTTCCAGCCGGCTTTTGGTTGGGCCTTCGTACCGGTTACCCCAGCTGGGATTTCAACTGTCAAAGCGTTAGTGCTGTCGCCGCCGCAACCATGACCTGGGCGCAGGAAAATGGTGCTGCTGCTGCCTGCGGTGGGGATGCCGCCGTGCAGTTCGATACCCATGTGCGCACTTACTGGTGCGGCACTGGTGAGTAACACGCCAAATGCACCAGCAACTAGCGCGGTGGTTCGAATAACGGTTCTTTTTGCATACATGAATAGACACCTTTTTCTGAATAAGTTTTTAATGGATAGCGGAATATTTGCCCGGCCGCAGTTGCGGGTGAGCTGCTAGTTGTTGCAGAGTGTTGGCGGCCCGCGGCGCGAGATGGCGCGAATGGCTCCGTGTTCAGTGTGTGCGGGGGTGTGGTTGGCTGGAGCGCAGCTGTGTTTGTAACTGGTGCGCATCGGCACAGGAGACATGCCAATTGCTTGGGCGAGGTAACGGCTCCAGTTGCTCAGGGTGCTTTCACCTTGGGCAAGTACCCACGCCAAAGCGACCGCGGCTAGGCCGTGGCTAATGAGCATGTTGGGGTTAGGTAGCCAAGATTGGTGGGCTAGGTGGGAGCCGGTAGCGATCAGCAGCACATGGAAGAGCACCTGTACGGCCAGCACATATATGGCCAACCAAGTCAAGGACCGGCGTCGGTCGCCGGCCGCGTAACCAAGTGCCAATGCCAAGGGCAGCAGAAGTGAGATTTCCAAGGTTGCCGGTAGGGCTGCGCCGGCTGCCGTGTGGGCGGTCAAAGTCAGCAACAAGGTGGTGGCACCCAAGGCGGTCGCCCGCCCCAGGCGGGTCAAACCGCGGAAATTCACCTGTTGCATGGGCCAAATGCTAGCCGGTGTTGACGAGTGTCAGGGGGCTGGTTTAAGTTGCACCTTATTCGAACAGGTGTTCGAATAAGGTGAGGAGATAGTTATGACGGTACTTATTGAGCATCGGCTACCGGATACCTCGGTTCCCGGTGCCGCCCTTGATTTAGTGATGTCAGCGCGCCGCAGTTTGACCGAGGCGATGCTGGCGCAGGCCCCCAGCGCGCGCTACGCCGCTGCACACCTTGCTGCCCTCCGAGCGGCAGCGGCGGTCTTGGCAACTCGTAGCCGCCCATCTGGTCGCCGCCGCCAGGTGCGCAGTGTCTGGGTGGTGTTGCCGGAGGTTGCCGCTGAGTTCACCGAATGGTCGATGTTTTTTGCGGCGGGTGCGCGCAAACGAGCAGCTGCCGAAGCCGGGATTGCTTGTGTTTCTGAGCGCGAGGCCGACGACCTCCTTCGTGATGCTGACACTTTTCTAGCCCGGATAGTCGGGTCCTTGGGGTTACCCCATCAACCTATGTTACTGGCTGAAATCTTGAGTACGAACTAACCAAGGTGTACCGACTGTTCCCCCAACAGTTGGTTCAGCAACGGTCGAAGCCCAGTTCCCTGTCTCCCGCTGGGCTTCGACCGCTGAATCTTCGGCAAGTCAACTAATGATAAAAAACTATCTACACGAGGGTTCGATTACTGATGGCACGTTCTGGCGCAGCAGCTTTTGCACACCTGCAGGTGGCTTCGAGCTTTTCGCTGCAATACGGCACGGCAACTCCAGCGGCTTTGGCTCAATACGCGGCTGAGTTTGGCCATGACATCGTCGGCTTAACTGATCGCAATGGGGTTTATGGAGCGGTGCGGTGGGTGCAGGCTTGTCAGCGAGTTGGTATCAGTTCGGTCCTTGGGGTTGACCTGGCGGTTGATTTAGCGAGTGAGGTAGCTACTGGTAGCAGTCGAGGAAGTAAGCGGCGTACCCCGGCACATGGTGGTGGCTGGGTTGATGAGCAGCGCCCGCGGGTGGTGTTCCTTGCCCGTGGTGCGGATGGGTGGGCCTCCCTTTGTCGGCTAATTTCTGCGGCCCACTTAGACCGCGGCACGCCGTGGTTGCCGTGGCAGGCGATTCAAGATAATTCGGCGGGGGTTGTCGCCCTGATGGGGCCAGACTCGGCACTCGGCCGTCATTTCACTAGTCATGGGGCTACCGGAGCTAAAGACATCATTAGTCCTTGGCGCGAAATCTTCGGCTCCGATTTACATATTGCCATCGCTAATCACCATCGCACTGGCCGCCACCCGTATTCGAAAACCACGGCTGCTCGGATGCTGGGTTGGGCGGTGCAGGAGCAGATCATCCCGATTCTTACCAACGCGGTGCGCTATTTACGTAGTGAAGACAGCCGCGTAGCCGATGTACTCGACGCTGCTCGCCAGTTGGTGCCCCTAACTTCTCGGCAGATCGAACTTGGTAATGGTTCGGCCGCTTTCAAGAGCACGGCAGCGATGAATGTTATTGCTGAAGATGTCGCTACAGCTGCCGGTTGCAGTGGAGGTGAACTCCTTCGTAATACCCGCTCCCTTGCTGAGTCATGTGTAATTGATGGAGTTCGCGACCTAGGCCTTGGTGAGGTTTATGTTCCAGAGCGTGAAGTACTGGTTGGTTCTGCTGTCGAGCAGGTGACCGCGCAGGCCCAACTGCAGTGGCAGTGTGAGCGGAAAATCCCAGAGCGCTACGTGACTCGTGCTGAGCAGCAGCTCGCGCGCGATCGACTCGAGGATGAACTTCGAGTAATCGGGAACTTAGGTTTTGCTGGCTACTTTTTGACGGTTGCTGAAGTTGTCTCCATGATCAAAGGGCGTGGTGTGCGGGTAGCGGCGCGTGGTTCAGGTGCCGGCTGCCTGGTTAATCACCTACTTGGTATTTCGGGTGTTGATCCGATGCGATACGGGTTGTTGATGGAGCGCTTCTTATCCCCACTCCGCCGGGTACTCCCCGATATTGATATTGACGTCGAATCAGCTAGGCGACTTGAGGTTTATGACTGGATCTATGAGCGTTTTGGCAGCGAGCGAGTTGCTTGCGTCTCGATGATGGAGACATATCGGGTCCGGCATGCGGTACGTGATGTTGGTGCGGCCCTTGGGCTACCGCCACAAGAGATTGACGAATTTGCGAAATCCTTCCCGCACATTAGAGCCCGTGATGCTCGCTCGGCTTTACGTGATTTACCCGAGTTACGTTCATCGGGGTTCGGGCGATTAGCGAAAAGTGGTGAGTTGGATGATTTCCTGGGCTTAGTCGAGGCCCTTGACGGGCTGCCACGTAATGTGGCGATGCATCCATGTGGGGTATTGCTATCAGATATTTCACTTCTTAATCGCACCCCGGTTGAGCCAAGTGCTGCGGGATATCCAATGAGTCAATTTGATAAAGACGATGTCGAAGAGATGGGCTTACTTAAACTTGATGTACTAGGCGTGCGCATGCAGTCGTCAATTGCGCATGCCATCGACGAAGTCGAGCGCACGACCGGCACCCGTATTGCTCTTGATGCCGAACCACTCGATGATTTACCGACTTTCGATTTGATTAGGTCAACGCGCACTCTTGGATGTTTCCAAATTGAATCACCGGGGCAACGCGAACTAATCGGCAAATTCGCTCCGGAGACATTCGACGATCTCATTATTGATATTTCACTATTTCGACCTGGTCCGGTTAAATCCGACATGATTACCCCGTTCTTGAGGGCCCGGCAAGGCTGGTGTCAGGCGCGCTATATGCACCATGACTTGCGCCCGGCATTAGCCGAGACCTACGGGATAGTTGTCTTCCATGAGCAAGTTCTCCGCGTGCTATCGGTTATGACGGGTTGCTCACTTGCTGAAGCAGATGAAACCCGGCGCAGCATGAACTCAGCCGAAGGGCTAGATGATACGCGTGCATGGTTTTATCCAGCAGCTTTGAATCGCGGTTATCAATTAACTGTTGTTGAAGAAGTTTGGGAGATACTTCGGGCATTTGCGTC
>CAMBQX010000100.1 GCA_945870085.1 Bifidobacterium breve
ATAGCACCGGGCAATCTGGAAATAGCGCTCCATGCCGGCAACCATTAGTAATTGCTTGAAAAGTTGCGGTGACTGCGGCAGCGCGTACCAATGACCCGGCTGCAGGCGCACCGGTACTAAGAAATCACGGGCACCCTCAGGGGTCGACCTTGTTAGTGTTGGGGTTTCAATCTCGACAAATTCGCGCTCGAGTAGCACGTCGCGAGCAATTTGGTTAACCCGCGAACGCATCCGCAGGGCATCGCCAGCCGACTGCCGGCGAAGATCCAAGTAACGGTACTTAAGCCTGACTTCGTCACCTACTGTTACGCGATCATCAATCGGAAACGGCAATGGCGCTGAGGTTGAGAGCACTTCCACTGAGTCGCCCATGACTTCAATTTCACCCGTGGCTAGTTCAGCGTTTTCGTTTCCCGACGGACGCAACTCAACTGTGCCGACAATCTTCAAGCAGTATTCGTCTCGTAGTGCGTGCGCAATCGCAGTATCGCGAACTACCACCTGCACCACGCCGCTTGCATCACGAAGATCCAAGAACGCAACGCCACCGTGATCGCGGCGGCTAGCTACCCAGCCAGCCAAAGTTACCGTGCCACCGGCATCTGCTGCGCGCAGTGAACCGGCACCGTGTGAGCGAATCACGAACTCTCCTCTGAAACAGCGGTTGTAACGATTGTGGAAAACACTCTCGGTGTTAGGTCATCTATTGGTGGCGCCCACTTCGTTGCATCAGCCGGCACCTGGTCACCTGTTCGAATGTCTTTTACGGTATCGCCCTCGGGGCTTTCGCGCTGCACTGCACCCGGGAACCAGACGAACGGTATCCCCCGTCGGTCAGCGAAACGAATCTGCTTGCCAAATTTGTCGGCACTTGGCGCGACTTCGCAGGAGATCCCACGATTTCGCAACTGGCGGGCTACTAACTCACTTGCGGGGCGGCTCGCCTCATCGCTAACCGCCACCAGAACTGCGGATGGCACCGCCCGCGATACCGAAACAAGGTCACGACCAATAAGGACTGACACTAGACGCGATACGCCGAGTGAAATCCCAACGCCGGGATAGCTCTGCTTGCCGTCGCTGGCCAAATTGTCATAGCGGCCACCTGAACTAATTGATCCAACCGATTCGAATCCAACCAGTTGGGTTTCATAGACGGTACCCGTGTAGTAATCCAGCCCACGGGCAATCCTTAGGTCAGCTACGACCGAGCCGGGCCGCTCCGCGTTGGCGCCGGCTACCACCGCCGCTAATTCATTCAGCCCTTCGTCAAGCAAATCATTTTGCACACCCAGCGCACGTACTTGATCAACAAATGTCGCATCGGGGGTCTTGATTGACGCCAATTGAATGCACTTAGCCGCGGCTTCGCGGGTGAGCCCTGCTTCGGCCTCCAAAAGCACGCGGACGCGGTCAGCCCCAATTTTGTCGAGTTTATCTATTGCACGAAGTACCCCTTGAGTGTCAGTTGCTCCCACCCCGAGATAAAAACCCTCCGCGAGTTTGCGGTTATTCACTTGGATGATCGCTGGTGGAATTGGCAGTTTTGCCAACAGAGTGGACATCACCACTGCCATCTCTATTTCATGATGAAAAGCCAGGGCGCCGCTACCTACTACATCGATATCAGCCTGGGTGAACTCGCGGAAACGACCATCTTGCGGCCGCTCGCCGCGCCAGACCTTTTGAATTTGATATCTGCGGAGTGGGAACTCCAACTGCGCTGAATTTTCAAGTACGTACCGGGCGAATGGCACCGTGAGATCAAAGTGCAAACCAAGACCGGGATCTGCTTCCCCATCAGCTGCATGCATCCGGCGCAATACATATATCTCTTTGGCGATCTCACCACCCTGCAAATTTTCAATCGGTTCGACCGCGCGGGTCTCGAGTGAGAGAAATCCGTGCAACTCGAAAACTTGACGGGCAACGTCAAGAAGGTACTGCTCGATTACTCGACCCGAAGGAAGCAACTCGGGAAACCCAGAGAGCCGGGTGGGTTTCGCCATGACTACATACCTCGCCTTAGTGGCTCACCGAACGCCGACAGATAAGGATTGGTGGCGCGTTCAACCCCGATTGTGGTTTGCGGCCCATGACCTGGCAGCACCACGGTTGCATCAGCCGAGCCCAACACTACCCGCGCTAATGAACGCTCCATGGCAACCTGATCACCACCTGGTAAGTCAGTGCGGCCAATTGAACCGGCGAAAAGTAGATCTCCACTCAACATGATGGGCGCCTCCGGGTCTGCGATCTGGAAGACGACCGAACCTTCCGTGTGACCAGGTGCGTGCTCAACCCGTAGCCCAAGACCGGCGAAGTCTAAAACTTCCTGATCAACAAACATTCGAACGTCATCGGGCTCGGTTAGCTCAAGTGCCCCTTTAGTCATGGCCAAAAGTTGCTCGCGGCTCATACTGGGGGTTTGGCTGATCGGGTCGGCTAGCCGGTAACGGTCATCGGCGTGAATAAGTGCAGGTATGCCAAACCCGGACGCCACCGGGGCCACGGACCAAACGTGATCGATATGTCCGTGGGTTAGTAGTACAGCCACCGGCAAGAGCCGCTGCTCGCGCACGATTTCAGTCACCCCATCGATGCTGCCTTGGCCTGGATCCACTATCAAGCAGGGCTCGCCGGGGGCGCTCGCGATCACATAGCAATTAGTAGCCCATGGTCCTGCGGGAAAGCCTGCGATGAACACCTTGGGAAGCCTAGTGCTGCACCAATTGGCGTACGAATAGACTCCGCGGATGGCAAGTAACGAGCGTGAGCGGCAATTGGCCCGGGAAAAGTACGAGCGGCAACAGGAACGGCGAGCGCTCAGCTCAAAGCGCCGTGCCCGGCGCCAAAAGATCATCGCCACTGCGGTGGTGTTGGTGCTCGTGTCCGGCTCATTGGTTTTTGTCGTCCTGAGCCAAACCAATAAGAGCGAGCCGGTCGATGCAGCTGCCCCCACGGCTCTGGCTTCGGCTACGGCCATTGCCAGTGCTGCCCCCACCGCTTTGACCTGTAACCCTGCGGTAGCCGCCCGCCCCGACAACCTGACCTGGGCCACCGCACCCGCTGCCTCACCACTTTCGAGCAAGCCCGCGAAGATCACCTTGACCACCAACTGCGGTGACATCGTCATTGAAACCCTGCCAGATCAGGCGCCGTTGACAGTTGCCTCGGAGATTTTCTTGGTCGAACAGGGCTTCTACGACTCGGTGGCCTGCCACCGGCTAACCACCGCGGGTATTTTCGTCCTGCAATGCGGAGATCCAAAGGGCGACGGCACCGGAGGCCCCGGCTACCAGGTGCCGGATGAGAACCTGCCGGGCGAGGGGGCCGCAAACTACCCAGCGGGTTCAGTAGCCATGGCAAATGCCGGTCCGGGCACCAGCGGATCCCAGTTTTTCCTCGTGTATGAAGACACCACCTTGCCTTCCGGATACACCATCTGGGGCACGGTCACCTCGGGCCTTGAGCTATTGCGCGGGGTAGCCGCAGCTGGGGTAGCCGGTGGCGGCTCCGATGGGCCTCCAAGCCAGTCGATAACAATTGAGACAGCCACGGCACAAGCAGGGTAAGTGGCCCGGTAACGTCTGTACCAAGAGACCGAAGACCAAATAAATCCGATCACTCCTGATCGCCAACCGTAAGAAAGGTTCACCTATGGCCGACCCCACCGGGCCGACCCCGATGCCGACCCCTGCCATGTTGCGACCGGTCCCGGCCGCACCCGCTCCCCCGCCCTCCCCCTTCGGCCGGGTTGAAGCCGATGGCACCGTGTACCTGCTCGCCCCTGAAGGTGAAATCCAAATTGGCCAATGGGCTGCAGGGCCGCCGGCAGCAGGTCTCGCCTTCTTCCAACGCAAATACGAAGACTTAGTGGTAGAAATTGAACTAATCGCCGCCCGCTTAGCAGATGGTCGGGCAACTCCAGAGCAGGCCCAGACCGTTCTAGTGAAAGTTCGCGAAGCACTTGCTGCGCGCGCCTTTATCGGCGATGTCGCCGCGCTGGGGATCAAATGCGATGGTGTGGCCGAGAACATCGTGACAGTGCGCTCCGCCGTTGCCGAGAAGCGGGCCGCCTTGCGCGCCGAAGCCACAGCCGCACGTGAGGCCCTGGCGGTAGAGGCCGAAAAGCTTGGCCCATCGACATCCTGGAAGCAGTCCAGTGAACGTTTCGCAAAGATGATTGAAGAGTGGAAAGCTTTACCGCGTACCGACCGAGCCACCGAACAGGCCCTTTGGAAGCGCATCAGCGCAGCACGCACGGGATTTGATAAGCGCCGGCGCCAACACTTCGCCGAGGCCGATGCCGAGCATAAGATTGCGGTGACCCGAAAACGCGAGCTAATCGCGAAAGCAGAAACTTTGGCAACGTCAACCGACTGGGTCGCTACCGGCAAGCAGATTCGCGATTTAATGAACGATTGGAAGGCCGCCCCGCGCGCCGGGCGAAGTGACGAGGACAAACTCTGGAAGCGATTTAAATCGGCACAGGATGCGTTCTTCGCCGCCAAAGTGACCGCTGAAGCACAGGCCGAGGATGCACTGCGACCAAATGTCGCCGAGAAGGAATTATTGGCATCAGAGGCCGAAGCACTTTTACCCATCACCGATCACAAGGCCGCGAAGACCGCACTTCGTGGGATTCACGAACGCTGGGAGAAAGTCGGAGACCTCCCACGTGGTGAAAGCGAGCGACTCGATGCGCGCCTTCGTAAAGTCGATGAGGCGCTGCGCAAGGACGAATCCGAATCGTGGAAGAAATCCAACCCCGAGGCCCGCGCTCGGGCAGAGTCAACCGCTAATGTCTTTTCCGATGGCATCGCTAAATTGGAAGCGAAACGCGCTAAGGCGGTCGCCAGTAACAATGATCGCGAAGTTGCCAAACTTGATGCCGCCATTGAGCAAACTACCGCGCTCCTAAGGGCGGCGCAGGCTGCGGCAAGTGAATTCGGGTCACTCACCCACGCTGTCTAGTTGTAAGGCTCACACTCGGTAGGCGTCGTACACACCTTCAACACTGCGAACCGCCTTGAGTACCGATCCTAAGTGCTTGGGGTCTGCCATTTCGAAGGTAAAGCGCGACAGCGCGATGCGATCGCTTGAAGTAGTCACTGATGCGCTCAGGATGTTTACGTGGGTATCAGATAGTGCCCTAGTCACGTCACTCAACAGCCTTGCGCGGTCTAAGGCTTCCACTTGGATGTTAACCAAGAAAACACTTGTAGCAGTTGGTGCCCAGGTAACTTCGACAATTCGCTCCGGCTCGCCTTGAAGCCCAGGAATATTGACGCAGTCATTACGGTGAACCGATACCCCAGATCCACGCGTTACAAACCCGAGGATGGAATCACCGGGTACCGGGGTGCAGCATCTGGCCAATTTGATCCAGACGTCATCAACTCCCTTAACGACTACCCCTACATCACCCGAGGTTCGGGCACGCTGCCGTAAATTCGCGGGATTAATACCCTCAGCGGCATCGTCCGCCGCACCATCGACACCCCCCGCTGCATCAACTAATCGTTGTACGATCGTGGCCGCAGAAATCCGACCTTCACCAACCGACGCATAAAGTGCACTTACATCGGTTTGGTGTAAGCCTGAGGCGATGTTTTGAAGTGACTGATTGGTCATTAGGCGCTGCAGGGGTAGGCCCTGCTTGCGCATTGCCCGCACAATTGCGTCCTTGCCTGTTTCTACGGCCTCCTCGCGCCGCTCCTTTGAAAACCACGCCTTAATCTTGCTTTTGGCTCGCGGAGATGCGACAAATGACACCCAGTCAAGGCTGGGACCGGCCCCTTCGGCCTTGGAGGTGAAAATCTCCACCACATCGCCGTTATCTAACGTTGACTCGAGGGGCACCAACTTGCCATTGACGCGTGCTCCTACACAGCGGTGGCCCACTTCGGTATGTACTGAGTAGGCAAAATCCACCGGGGTGGCCTTACTCGGTAGTGCGACCACATCGCCTTTCGGAGTGAAAACAAAAACCTCAGAGGAGCTCAGGTCATAACGCAGCGAATCCATGAACTCGTCGGGATCTTCGGTTTCACGTTGCCACTCCATCAACTGGCGCAGCCAACCAAAATCATCAGGACCGGATTTGCCACCAACATCCTGCTGCTTATAGCGCCAGTGAGCCGCGACGCCAAATTCAGCCGAGCGATGCATGTCTTGAGTTCGAATCTGCAACTCAACAGGTTTACCTTCAGGGCCAATTACGGTTGTATGCAATGACTGATACATATTGAACTTCGGCATTGCGATAAAATCCTTAAAGCGCCCTGGCACCGGACTCCACTTGGCGTGAATTACTCCGAGTACCGCGTAACAATCGCGCACACTTTCAACAAGGATACGCACGCCGAGAAGGTCATAGATCTCCGCGAAATCACGACCGCGCACGATCATCTTTTGATAGACAGAGTAATAATGCTTCGGGCGCCCACTGACCACGGCGCGCAATTTCCCTCTGCGCAAATCTGCGTTGATCTCTTCAATGATCTCCGACAGCAAGT
>CAMBQX010000101.1 GCA_945870085.1 Bifidobacterium breve
GCCCGACCCGTTGGGTCCGAGGAACCCCGTAACTCGTCCTGGGTGCACCTTGAATGACAAATCAGAAACTGCCTGCACCTTGCCGAATACCTTGGTGAGGCTCGTGACTGTGAGAAGTTGCCCCTGAGGTGACATCTGCACATCGTATCGGGCTAGATTCTGCCCATGGAACAACTCATCCCAGGAATCCAAGTTACCGAAGTCACCCCCGTCCCATTATGTGGTGAACTGACCGCGGGGGCCGCCGTCATCGAGGTGCATTCACCATTTGATGGCGCCCTGCTGGGCCAGGTACCAGCGCTGACGGCCGCCGATGTTGACGCCGGCGTTGCGTATGCGCGTAAGGCAATGCAGGAGCACCCGTTGCCACAATGGCAGCGCGCCGAAATATTGGATAAAGCTGCGGTTTTGATGGCAGAGCGCAGAGATGACTTCGCGATTGCTATCGCCCGCGAATCCGCAAAGCCGATCAAGACGGCGCGTGGTGAGGCCGATCGCGCGATTGCGACTTTCCAGTTCTCCAGCGCGGTGGCGCGCACTCTCACCGGAGACACCGTGCCATTAGAGGCGGCAGCTGTCGGGGGCGGCAAAATCGGATTCACGCTTCGGGTTCCCGTTGGTGTTGTGGGAGCGATTTCACCATTCAACTTCCCGCTTAACCTTGTGGTGCACAAAGTCGGACCGGCGATTGCTGCGGGCTGCGCGGTGGTTTTGAAACCGGCTTCGCAGACCCCTTTTTCTTCGATCTTGCTCGCCCGCTTACTCGCCGATGCCGGCTTACCTGATGGTTACCTTCAGATCGTCACCGGCAGTGGTGGCACGGTCGGCAACGCCCTTGTTGATCACCCAGGCGTTGCCTTGATTAGTTTCACCGGCTCCCCGGATGTGGGCTGGGGTATTCGGGCGCGGGCACCGCGTAAGCGCGTCGGACTTGAACTTGGCAATAACGCTCCGGTGATTATTGAGGCCGATGGTGATTGGGCCACCGCAGCGACGAAGATCAAGTTAGCCGGGTTCGCCCATGCCGGCCAATCCTGTATTTCGACGCAGCGGGTGTTGGTGCATCAAAGTATCGCTGAAGATTTTGTTGCCAAGCTCGTTGAGAAGGTAAATGAGTTGGTTGTAGGTGACCCAATGGATGAGGCCACTGATGTTTCGGCCCTGATCTCGCGGGCTGAGCGTGACCGAGTTGTTAGCTGGATAGCAGAGGCTGTGTCAGCCGGAGGAAAGGTCGCTTGCGGCGGGGAGCTAGATGCCAACGGCGTATTATGTCCAACCGTTATCGTCAACGCAAAGCCTGAAATGAATATTTGCGCCCTCGAGGTTTTCGGCCCGGTAGTGGCGGTTCAGACCTATGAGTCCTATGACGAAGCCCTTCGGATCGCCAATGACACCAGATATGGCCTGCAAGCGGCGGTTTTCACGTCAGATATTGCTAAAGGTATGCAAGCAGCTCGGACTTTGGACTTTGGCGGCGTGCTGATCAATGAGGTGCCAACGTGGCGAGCCGATCAGATGCCCTATGGCGGGATCCGGGATTCGGGTAACACCCGAGAAGGTCCGGCATATTCGGTCCGCGAAATGACCGAGGAGCGCTTGATTATCATTTCAGGGTAGCCGGTGGTTTACGCCTCGGGACAAGTGTTTTAGAGTAGGGGGGTGCTTCCCCCACGTCGCCTCGCCTTGACCGTGGCCATAACTTTGGCGGCCAATGCCATAGCGTTTATTGGTGCAACTACCGCCCGAGCGGTCGAGCCGTACCCATCAGCCCCAACCGTCACCGCGGTAAATTCCGGCCCCGCCGCCACTGAACTGCAGGTTGTCTACACCGCGCCTTTAACGGCTGGCGGTTCCTCAATTACGGCCTATCAGGTTTCAATTGACGGCGGCACCACCTGGTTCACCTGCGCTGGTACCACGGGGACATGCCCACTGGGCAGTTTGAGGAGTGGGCAGACCTACTCAGTGATACTGCGCGCGGTCAATGCAACAGGTGCCGGCGAGATCAGCAATACCGGAGTCGGGATCCCCTCCGCGGCGATTACCGAATCGGCCGATAAACCGAAAGTCCTGCCTAAGCCGCGCGTGCGAGTTAGCGCGACATTCAATGCGGCAAGCAACAATCTCGGGGTAACTAGCCCAACCGTCCGGCTAGGGGTCGGCGCTTTACCGAAATTTCGATTTAGTCGCGATATCTCTAATAAAGCTGCCGTCGAAAGAAATCTCGCGGTCACCGCCACCAATCAAGATGGCATCGTGCGTGGTGTACCGGGAGCATGGGGCTGGCTGGACAACCGCAGTGTGGTTTTTCGGCCACGCACTTGGTGGCCTGGAAACTCGACCATCAACATCACCTCCGAACTTGACAGCGCAGTTCTTGGTATGAGCGGAAGTACACATGTAGTTGGGTCCACCGCGCTGGCCCGCACCTATTCATTCTTGACGGGCAACAGTGTTGTCATAGAGGTTGATGGCAAGACCGACCGAATGAGTGTGTTCATAGATGGCGTAAAGCGGAAGATTTTCCCGGTCTCCTTGGGGGCCGCAGGCTGGGAAACTTCCAATGGCGTCAAAGTGATCAGCGTCGACAAGGAACCACTTCACACGTACACGAGCGAGGCGCTAGGTATCACTGACCTCGACGAGCAATACCTCCTGCCGGATATCCCGTGGAACACTCGGATTACACCTACCGGAGAATTTATCCACGCGGCACCTTGGGCGTACTCAAGGATCGGGAAATGGAATGGCTCGCATGGGTGCACGAATATGTTTGAGTCCGATGCGAAATGGATCTATGATAACACTGTCCCTGGAGATGTCGTTGTTTACTCGAATACCAATGGGCAAACCGTGGAGCCATGGAATGGGCCCGGGGGGCTCTGGAATATCCCGTGGGCTCTTTGGTTGGAAAAATCCGCACTTCACAGCGCCGTGCCGGATACTTCGGCAGCAACGGGTTCGGGCACTACTACCCCGGTCGAATCGGCAGGGGTCTAGACACCCGGTAGCGTCGCACTATGCGACTGCTGCACACCTCGGATTGGCACCTTGGGCGCACCCTGCATGGGTATAGATTGCAGGAGGCGCAGGAGCAGGCACTCAATTTCCTTGTCGATCTAGCTATTAGCCGCTCGGTTGATGCCGTAATCGTTGCGGGTGACGTTTTTGACCGCGCAATCCCACCCGTTGAGTCACTGCGACTTTTTAATGGGATCATCGAGAGCCTCGCCGCCGCCGGAATTGTCACGGTGGTAACCGCCGGCAATCACGACAGCGGTGATCGATTGGCGATTTACTCCGGAGTGTTGCAGCCAGGTGTGCACGTTGTCGGCTCATTAAGCGAAGTTGGCTCAGCAATCGAACTGGAAGATGAGTTCGGGGCAGTAGTGCTTTACCCACTGCCTTATCTGGAGCCAGATGTGGCCCGCGAGGTTCTTGGCCAGCCAGAAGCAAAGCTTGAGCGCAGTCATGAGGCGGTAATGAATGCGGCACTTGATCGCATTGCCGCTGATATCGCTGCGCGTGGCACGACTAGGGCAGTGGCAATCGGCCACGCATTCGTTGCTTCCAGTGGCATAAATTGTGAGACCTCTGAAAGCGAGCGAGATTTAACGGTTGGGGGAGTTCAAGTTGTCCCTGCTAGCAGCTTTGCGGGCCGGGGCCTAACGTACGTGGCACTTGGCCACCTGCACCGACAGCAACTTGTTAACTCAGCGGGCCCAATGATTTCTTATAGTGGCTCGTTACTGCGGTATTCAATTTCAGAAACACGGCACATCAAGTGTGCGCTAATTGTCGATATAGGTGAGGCCGGGAGCGAGCCGGCTGTAGAGCCGGTGGAAATACCCCAGCCGCGACCGATGAGCCGCCTGCGAGGCCGCATCGAAGACCTTTTAAGTGACAAATATGAAGATGAGCGTGAACACTTCGTGGAACTTGTGGTGACCGACGCTCAATCCCCAGATCGGATGCATGCCCGTCTCGATATCGTGTTCCCGTATGCCTTGCGCAAGCTCTATGAACCCGAAGGGCGGGATGAATCCGCTATTACTGGGCGCGGCGATGCTCGCGGCAAGGAGCCGTTGGAATTAATCGGCGACTTCTACTCGAAAGTGACAGGTGCGCCGCCAGCAACGGACGAGGCTAAATTACTGCGTGAGATATATGAACTAGTTCGCGACCGGGTTACCTGATGCGAATTCACAGGCTGAGATTCGGGGCCCTTGGGCCTTATCCAGGGGAGCACATCATTGATTTCGATGCTCTAGGAGGGAGTGCGCTATTTATCATCGATGGCCCTACCGGTGCCGGCAAGTCAACGATTTTAGATGCCCTTGTTTTCGCACTCTATGCGGATGTTTCAGGTTCAACTTCAGATAAGCAACGGCTGCGCTCGGCGTTCGCCGACTCAAAGAGCGAGTCATATGCAGAGGTAGAGTTCAGCACCGCCGCCGGCAGCTACAAAGTCCGCCGCACCCCTGAGTTTGAGCGTACAAAAATCCGGGGCGAAGGCGTGACAACGGTGCCTGCGACCACCGGAATCTGGCGTGCCACCGGCGAGCACTCTTGGGAGTCAATCTCGGTCCGGCACCGTGAAGCCGATCTTGAGATAAGTCGTGTGATTGGGTTGGATAAGCATCAGTTCCAGCAGACGGTGGTGTTGCCGCAAGGGGAGTTCGCAACTTTTCTGAAAGCAAAAAGCACCGACCGGCAATTAATTCTGGAAAAAATCTTCGCTACCAGCCTCTACTCACAGATTCAAGAGCAATTTGACGAACTTCGTAGGGCTGCTGAACGCGACCGACAAATTGCCCAGGGCAAGATGCGCGATGCTTCGCAGAAATTGATTGGCCGGTTTGCCGGTAAGTTCACCTCTCACCTGGGCTACGACAAGGAAATCTCCGACATTGAATCCCTAAATGGCGAGTCAAGTTCATCGGTAACCGCAACTCTCGAAAGGATCAAGGCGGATCAGCGGGCGGCCGCGTTAGCGGCGAAAGCCCGGGTAACTGATGTGCAAACCCAAAAGGTGCAGCAAGACGAAGTTGTCGCGAATTTAAAAAAAGCACACGGCCTTGAGTCGGTTGCGATCGTAGCGGCTACTAATTTTGACCTAGCCATCGCCGCCCATGCCCAAGCTGTCGAGAATATGGGTGCGCACCAAAAGGTGGTCGATACCGAGATTGCTGAGACTGATCCAGATTTGGCCATCCAGAATTTAGACGAGGCGATTGGTGCGCTGGCAGATCTGGATAAGCGGGCGGCACAGCTGCCTGTGCTGAAAGTAAGGGCCGATGAGGCTGCCGTCGCACTTGCCGAATTACAAGGTGCCGCCGATCAGTTGACGGCTGAGCGATCGGTGATCATCCCGGCAAAGTTACAGGCCATCGCAGTGCAGTTAAATGGGGAACGCCAGCGCGTTGAATCCGAGCTCATTCGTGCCGACGAGTTCCAGAGCACCTTATTTGGGCAGCGCCTAGCCGGTATTGCCGGCGAATTGAGTGAGCGGCTGGTGGCCGGTGCGCCGTGTCCGGTTTGCGGTTCACTCGAGCATCCAGTTCCAACTCAATCGGTGGTGGCGCCGGTGTCTGAGCGTGCCCTAGCTGACGCGAAATTGCAATTGGATATTCAAAGCCAGGCTCGCATTCAGATCGAGCGGCAGATCTCACTCGTTGAAACAGTAATGGCCGATGGGCTTGTGGACGAAATACAAACACCGGTTGCTGGGGAGTTTTCGGCGGTGGACGTTGAACTTGAACTGGGTGAATTACAGCAACGGTTAGCCGAAGTAAACAGTCAACTAAATAGGAAAACAGTGCGGGCCGCCGAACTGCGCACCTTGATAAAGGAGCAGGTTGACGCATATCAGCGTGGTATTGCCGAGATCGCCAATGCGTTGGGTTCTGGCGCCGACATCAATGGGCGAATTGACCTACTTAAGTCGGCTCGAGCGGCCATCGAACAGGTGCGCATTACGAGTGTTGCAGCCACTCAGGCAGCTGCGACACACACGAGCGCTCTGCAGGCCTTAGCGTCGTCGGGGGTCAAGGTTGATGCTGAAGTACTAGCCACCGCGCAGAGTCAATTAGCGGCGTTAGTGGCCGATGAACAGCTGCTACTTGGGGTGCACGCAAATTTACTTGATTTGGCCAATGCTGTTGAAGCGCTGGGGGCGGAGGTTGCAGCCGCCGCACTTGAAGTAGATGAACTGGTCGAACGAATCGGTCCGATCATTCGCATTGCTGACGTGCTTAATGGGCGGGGAGCGAATTCACTGATGCAACCGCTCAAGGCATATGTGGTTCAGCAGATGTTTGATGAGGTGATCGCCGCCGCAAATATTCGACTGAGCGGCATGTTGGCGGG
>CAMBQX010000102.1 GCA_945870085.1 Bifidobacterium breve
TCAGGAGTCCTACCTGGGTTGGATCCACTCCAGCGTCAGCTAGCGCTTTCGCTCCGGCCATCGCTGCCGCGTCTGCAAAGGTGACGTCCTCCGGCCACCAGCGGCGTTCAGAGATACCGGCCAGGCGTTCGAGCATTCCGGGCCTAAGGCCAAGCCGCGCATAGGTTTCGAGTAGTTGCCCATCTATCTCTTCCGATGTCACGACAATGGGGGCATCAGCCACCGCAACGGCCAAAATTGCCGTATCGACATAGCGGAATGTGGCATTGCCAGGCATTTAGATCCTTTCAATAAACGACGAGTCAAGCCCCCATAGCCTGCCATGCCCGACACGGTCGAGTGATTCGGGACCGCTAATACGCCCAATCGGCCTTGGTGACGTACGGTGCCTGTGTGATGACCCGGCGCTGGCACCTGCGCTTTGCCCTGCTGGCGACTACGGCCACCTGTTTTACCGCAATTGCTGGTGGTTTGAATCCGGCAGCCGCCGCCGACCTCACCAGATACGCCGAGCAACACCTCATCTGGAGAAACTGTTCGGGTGAAATGCAGTGCGCTAAATTGACAGTGCCCCGCGATTATGCCGATCTGGCCGCCGGCGATATTCAAATTGCGCTCTCCCGGGTGCCGCATTCCGGCACAACTTTCCAAGGCTCCATCGTGGTAAACCCGGGCGGACCTGGTGGTTCCGGCATCGACTTCGCCAGTACAGCCGCCGCCATCGTCGCCCCTGAGGTGTCACAGCAATTTGACATCGTGGGTTTTGATCCGCGCGGTGTGGCGGCCTCGGCTCCGGTCATCTGCATGAACGGATCGCAGACCACCCGCTGGTTGCTGTCGGACCCAACTCCCGATACGCGTAACGAGCAAAACATTTTGATGGGACTTGCTCGCGAGATAAGCGCCGGGTGCTTGCAATATTCCCCACGAATCGCCCCGTTCATTTCAACAGCCAACACGGTTAACGACCTAGACATCTTGAGATCAGCACTCGGCGAGCAAAAACTTAATCTCCTTGGTTTCTCCTACGGAACCTCACTTGGGGCGTTATATGCCCAGAAATTCCCGAGCCAAGTTGGCCGCATGGTGCTCGATGGCGCGGTGGATCCAAGTTTAAACGGGATGGAGATATCGAAGGGCCAATCCGGCGGATTTCAAGGCGCCCTTGTCCGTTTCGCCAAGGATTGCGCCAACCGAAGCAACTGCCCCTACACCGGAGATTGGAATGATGTGCTCACTGGCATCAACCAACTCCTCGCAAGCCTTGAGGATAACCAGCTCCCGACCAGCGGCTTTGAGCCCCTGAATCAAGCCCAAGCGGTAACCGCACTCTTTTGGAGTATGTACTCCCCAGACTTCTGGGGCACTTTACGGTCGGCGCTCCGCCAGGCCGAGCGCGGTCAAGGTGAATACCTCCAGTGGTTGTCCAATCAGGCCACGGATCGAGTTGGCAAGAATCGTTACGGAAGTAATCAGAATTCGGCCTTCTATGCGATTTCCTGCCTGGACGCGCCCGCGACACCGGGCAGAACCGGGCTTGCTGCTGCAGCAAAGGCGTGGTCTAAAAATGCCCCGGTGCCTGAAATGGCGAGAGCGATGTCTTGGGGAAATGCGCCCTGTAGTTTTTGGTTTGATCACTTAGGGGGTAAGCCAGCGGCTGCTACCTCGACAACCACCGCACCCATCGTGGTAGTCGGAACCAGGTTTGATCCGGCCACGCCCTACTCGTGGGCAATAGCACTACATGAGCAATTGCCGACGAGTTCGCTAATTACTTACGAGGGCGACGGGCACACCGCATACGGCGTGGATTCTGCGTGTGTAAACGACGCGATCGACAACTTCTTGCTGACCGGCAGTGCCCCGGCCAGCGGGACAACCTGCAATTAGAATTAACTAGCTGTCTGGATCTTTTGGCTCATCACCTTCAGCAAGGCTCTGCAGGAATTCTTCAACCTGGGCGGCAATCTCATCACCGGTGGGCACCCCACCCTGCGGGGTCAAATCTGATATCCCCCCCGTGGCACCTTGCTGCATAGCATTTAATTGGTCGTACTGCTGCTCCAGCGCAGCGACCACCATTGCGAACTCGTCATTGCCTACTAGTTGCTCCGCTACTTCGGTTTCAGCTCGATCTGCAGCCGGCTGCAGGTCTGCGGTAGGCACCACCAGGCCGGTAAGCGCCGCCACTCCGTTAATAAGGGTTTGCGCTGCGCGCGGAAATTCAAATTGCACTAAGTAGTGAGGTACTTGCGCGGTGATACCCATAGATGGGATCCCGTGCTCCCCTAGATACAGCTCAAGCATTGCCCCCAGATGACCTGGTACTTCGATCTCACCGAGCACCGAGGTGTAGGGGCTAAGTAGCGTGGGCTCATTGCCGTGCACTGTCACGGCAAGGGGCCGGGTATGTGGAATAGGCCAAGGGATCGCCGATAGGCCCACCGCAATTCGCACCTCAAAGCGACGTACCAAACCTTCAACCGCAGCCATGACCCGCTGCCACTGATAATCGGGCTCCGGGCCAACTAGCAAAAGGAACGACTCCCCATTCGCATCGGTGACTTCATGCAAAGTCACCTGCGGCATGTCGACAGAAGCGAAATGATCGACAACATAAGTCATGCGTGGGCGTCGTGCGCGGTAATCGAGAATCTCATCAATATCGAATGACGCTATCAACGTGTGCTCGCAAGTTTCCAAAATATGTGCGGCGGCTAGGCGCACCCCGCCACCGGCGTCAACAAATCCGGAGAAGGCGTAGACCAGCACCGGACGTTTAACCAAGGAAGGCTCTTGGTGAATCGTGTACAACGACTCAGGTGACCGCACGACTTACCTCCTAGATTCCATTTGATCCGCATTAATTTTGGTCTGACTTAATATTGTCCATCAACTAAACGTAGGCGCCAAAACCGCAGAGCCAAAGTTCGCTCAGAGCGCACGCGGGTTCACCGGTTAGCCACTTGGCTCTTGCCCCTTGGCCGCCTTGGCCGCCACCTTTTTAGCGGCCGTCTTTTTGGCTGAGGTAGCCGCTGCCTCACTCGCAGTCTGTGCCATTTCATGGGCCACCGAGGCAGTCTGTTGCGCTGCCTTTTTCGCAGACGCGCCCGCGGCATCGGCGGCGGAGGCGATACCGGAGGCGGCGCCATCAGCTACCGACGCCACCGATTTAGGCCAAGTATCAGCAGCTTCAGATAGCGCGGAGGCGCTGCCGCGCCGTTTCCAAAGAACTACGCCAGCGGCTGTACCAGCTGCCGCCGCGAGCAATAGGAGCACTTTCTTCATACGGGTGTCCTCTCACGATTAGTTGGAACAAGGCGACGCTAACACCTTTAGGTGAGGGCGCGCTTGGCTACTTTGACTATCCCGGAGGACGAATTACCGGCCTTCAGGAAACCAACGAACTTTTCGGTCACCTCAGAACTCGCCAAGAAGGCATCGCGCCGTTCCGGGGTCAAGCCCATCGCGTATTCGCACACCCTGGCCCAGGCCATCCCCACCGCTTTGGTCAGCGCGCCGGCAACCGTCGCCGAAATTGCCGATCCCGCGATGGCACCTCCCGGCACGAATTTCAACAGACTCGTCACCGCATACCGACCCGCCATGGTTGCTCCGCCGGTCAACACCACCGATCCCGCAATGGCCAACGCACGAGTTTTACTCGGTGGTAATCCATAGGCCGCGGTGATGCGCGCGATCATGGTCACTTGATTTGGCACCAGCAGTGCAGCATCGGCGAACGGGATTGGCGTGGCTCCTATCCCAGCCGCCAAGGCAACCGCCTGGTTAATGATGCCAGCGACGGCTTTTTTTTTACGTCCAAGATCAAGTACCTGTGCGGCGGTCAGCGCACGTTCGGCCGCAACAGGAACGACACCATAAGTTTCGTCTAACAATTTTTGTAATCCAAAGACTGGCGATGACGTGAATGCGTCAACCAAGGCGTTGGTGATGACCACTCGACCATCGGGTGCCAAAGGCAATCCCAGGCTTTCGATATAACTCGCAAATTCAAGTGCCTCTGGATGCACCTGACCATCACGGGTCGGCACCTGGGTCATTACGACAATTACTGGTAGCCCAAGATCATGCAAGGCCCGAACGAATCCTTCCTGCGCCTGCTCGAAGCGGCGATCAGCCCACCGCACTAAGTACCAGATTGCATGAATCCGCTCATCAATCGCGCGCTGCCCATGATCGCTTACCAATTTGCGAAGGCCCTCAAGAATTGCGTTTCCCGAAGTTCCGGTCTCAAACCCTTCGGAGTCATAAAGGCCTAGGAAACCATCAGGGTGCCGGTAGTAGATCAAACCCTTGGTTACCGATTGGCCAACCCCGGTGCGCGCCACATCGCGGCCAAAAATCGCATTGACTAGAGTTGATTTCCCTACTCCGGTCTTGCCGAAAACTGCGAGGTTGAAGGTACCCAGGGCCGCGAATGCCTCGGCTAATTTCTGCTCAAACATGGTCTCGACCTGTGCCTGATCCAGATCAGGCACTTTGGCACTCGAATCATTGGCCACCACCTCACCGTACCCGGGCCGCCCTGATCCCGCCTCGGGACGCCCGGGTTAACGTTGCCTAATGGTGATTGGCAGAGGTGGGCGCGCACTTTTGTCACTGACCATCCTCTTCACAGTTTTCGCCGTGGCAATAGGCGGTGGCTGGTGGCTACTTAATACCGCCAAGCAGCGCGGATTCATCGGACCGGCTCCGGTGCCTGCGAACTACCGCGAGTTACTCCTCGATGCCGCGGCCCGCTGCCCCGCCATCCCGGTGGCCGTCTTCGCGGCCCAGATGGAGGCTGAAAGCGGCTGGGACCCGGACGCGTCTAGTAGCGCCGGTGCTCGCGGGATCGCCCAATTCATGCCGGAGGTGTGGAAGGCATACGGGATAGACGCCAATCAAGACGGTAAAACAAGTGTGTGGGACCCAGCCGATGCATTTGCTTCTGCAGCAGAACTTAATTGCCGCAACCGGAGGCTGGTTAAAGATATTTCGGGTAACCGCTTAGAAAACACGCTGGCCGCATATAACGCTGGCTATGGAGCAGTTACGAAATATGACGGAGTACCGCCCTTCCCCGAAACAATTAATTACGTGAAACGAATACTAGATAATTCGAAAGTCATTACTTGGTAGCTAATCAGTGTTTAACGCGGTGGGAGTTCGACTAAATCGTGGCGCTATCCTCCCAGTCCCTTTTTGGACTTACTGGATCAGGGCAATCGACTGCAGATTCTCCAACACCAACCGACCATCGCCCGTCCATAAGCGCCTGGTCTCACTGGTGAACCCGGCATCGGCTCCAAGCAGGAACGACTCGAAAATAAGTGGCTGCTCGGCTGGCAATGACACTGGATTCATCAATAGGTGGGCCGCGAAGTTGACCGTTGCCATCGGCCGCATTTCAGTCATTGGCACCAGCACCGTTGGCCACCAAGCATCGACCACCGCAAATACTTGCTCGGCCGACCACCTCCGTTGGTGCGGAAACCGCACCCAGCCAAGGGCTCTAGCCGGACCACCACCCATCGGCACGCCCTCAATCAGGCGCTGTTCAATATGACGTGAAAAGGGAGGAGCGAAATCAGGAAGCACCAGCACGGGAACCTGCGACCAATCGGGAACTTTCGGAGCGCTGATCGTAGACCAGGTCGCGTACGGCGGCGGATCAACTAATTGACGCGCCACCCCGGTAATCGCGGTTACCTGGGCGCACAATGCACCAGATTCATCGGCCACCGACGCCGACCAAGTTGACATCGCGGAGCCGCGGCGGATCAGGCGCGTGGTAATTGTTTGTGAACCAAAGAGAACTGGCGCGTTGATCTGGCAGCTGATTGATCGAATTAGACGTTCAGCATCACCCTGAGCCAAGGCCACCGAACGAACCATGGCCCCAATCGGCAAGCCGCCCCAAGCTCCCCGCCCCTGTTGCCAACCATCTGGCACCACCCACTCGAATAGGCCATCCCCTAATTCGGAAATAGCCGTAGCTTGATCGAAATCTGCAGACACTTATGCCCTACTCACCGGTAGACCTATTACATCCATGACACTTCAAGGGTACTTCCTTTATCGGCACCAAGTGGGATCACCGTAATGCGTTCCATAATGCTCTTCTTCATTTCACTCACGTGGCTTATCACACCAACGGTGCGCCCATCAGCCCGTAATTTAAGGAGTTCGGTCATTACGTCATCTAGCCGTTCTTGGTCTAATGCCCCAAACCCTTCGTCCACGAAGAGCACGCCGATATCAACGCCGCCAGCGTGTGATTTAACGGTGTCGGCAAGGCCGAGTGCAAGCGCAAGAGACGCGCAGAAAGTTTCGCCTCCCGACAGGGTCT
>CAMBQX010000103.1 GCA_945870085.1 Bifidobacterium breve
CGGTGCCATTTGGCGATGCGCAAGCTCTCGCCTCTGCGGTGACCGATGCCACCGCAGCAGTCGTGCTCGAGCCGATTCAAGGTGAAGGTGGGGTTATCGTGCCCCCGGCCGGGTACCTTCGCCAAGCGCGCGAGATATGTGACGCCCATGGAGCGCTGTTGATGCTTGACGAAGTGCAAACCGGTATTGGCCGCACGGGGGAGTGGTTCGCCTTTCAGCGTGAAGGCATCACTCCAGATGTCGTGATGTTGGCCAAGGGACTCGGTGGCGGGTTCCCGATTGGCGCCTGTATCGCATATGGTGGTGCCGCCTCCTTATTTGGTCCCGGATCCCATGGCTCTACTTTCGGGGGCAATCCAATTGCCTGTGCGGCTGCGTTAGCGGTGCTGCGGATACTCGAAGATGGTGACCTCCTAACCAGGGCAACCGCCTTGCATGAAGTATTCGCGACCGAGTTAGTTGCACGGGGCAGTGGGCTGGTCACCTCGGTGCGCGGCCGGGGGCTACTTATCGCTGCGGTGCTAGCGTCCGATTGCGGTGCTGACTTAGAAATGGCGGCACGGGGGCAGGGCATTTTGGTGAATTCGGTGGCACCAAATGCAATTCGAATGGCACCGGCATTGACGATCACCGATTCCGATATTGCCGAAATGCTCACCAGGTGGGAACTGGCGACGAGTGAGGTTCGCGGATGAAGATCGTCAAGTCACCGCAAACAGCTACTCAAACTATTCCGCAAACAATGCCGGCGCGTAGAGCGCGTATTGTTGCGATTCTTACCGCCAAACAGGTTGCCTCGCAACATGAACTCGGCGAGTTACTGTTAGCCGAAGGAATTAGCGTGACCCAAACCACCTTGTCGCGCGATCTTGAGGCGATAGGCGCAGTCAAGCAAAACGACGCGTCGGGGAAAGTGCGTTACGTGACCAACGTTGCTGGAGTTGAAATCGGGTCCAATCCAGACTCGGTGGGCAAAATCGTGGCCGAGGTACTCATCGGGGCGGAAGCTGCACAGAATATTGCGGTATTGCGCACTCCACCGGGCGCCGCGCACTATCTTGCCGGAACCTTGGACAGATCGGGGGCCTCGGACATAGTCGGTACGCTGGCTGGTGATGACACAGTTTTAGTCGTAATGCGCACCACCGAAGCCGCACTTGATTTATGTGCGCGGTTATTGCGTCTTGCGGAACGATCGGGCACGGCAATACCAACCAGCGCCGTAGGTGGCGCCAGAAAAAGGAGAACATCGTGACGGAGCGCGTAGTACTCGCCTACAGCGGCGGCCTGGACACCTCGGTGGCAATTGGCTGGATAGCCAAGGAGACCGGAGCAGAGGTCATTGCGGTTGCCGTCGACGTTGGCCAAGGCGGCGAGGACCTTGAGGTGATCCGGAAGCGGGCACTGGCTTGTGGTGCCGTTGAAGCTGAAGTTTCTGATGCCAAGGACGAGTTCGCCGATGAGTACTGCCTCCCGGCGCTTAAAGCTAATGCGCTGTACATGGATCGGTATCCACTGGTGAGTGCGCTTTCGCGCCCGGTAATCGTTAAACATTTAGCGAATGCAGCCAAGAAGCACGGTGCAACAATTTTAGCTCACGGATGCACCGGCAAGGGTAATGATCAGGTTCGCTTTGAGGTCGGTATTGCCAACCTAATACCCGACATGACATGCATTGCGCCCGTGCGTGATTATGCGATGACTCGCGATAAGGCGATTGAGTTTGCTGAACTAAATAATTTGCCAATTGATCAAAATAAGAAGAACCCCTATTCGATTGATGCCAACGTTTGGGGCCGGGCTATTGAGACCGGGTTCCTTGAAGATATCTGGAATGCGCCTATCGAGGATATTTACGCATATACGTCGGATCCAACGATCGCCCGTGAGCCTGATGAAGTTCTGATCACCTTTAAAAATGGTGGGCCGGTCGCTATCGATGGCCGTCCGGTATCGATGTTGCAGGCGATCCAGGAGTTGAATCAGCGGGCCGGTGCACAAGGTGTTGGGCGTATCGACATGGTTGAAGACCGATTAGTGGGCATCAAGAGCCGTGAGGTTTATGAGGCGCCGGGTGCGATGGCTTTGATCGCAGCACATGAGGAGCTAGCGAATGTCACCGTCGAACGTGAACTTGCGCGATTTGGCCGGGGAGTCTCACAGCGCTGGACCGAATTGGTTTACGACGGCATGTGGTTCAGCCCATTGAAGCGCGCCCTCGACGAGTTCCTGGATGATCTCAACTCGACGATTTCGGGGGAGGTGCGAATGATTTTGCACGCGGGTCGGGCGGTTGTCACCGGGCGCAGGAGCGACCAGTCGCTCTATGACTTTGACTTAGCCACCTACGACACCGGCGATACCTACGACCAGACCAAGGCAAAGGGATTCATCGACATCTACGGGATGTCGAGTTCCATCGCTGCTCGCCGTGATCTACAGGGGAAGTAATTAATGACAAGTGATCAGCCAACCCGGCTTTGGGGAGGTCGGTTCAATGGCGGGCCGGCCGATGCCATGGCGGCGTTAAGTGCTTCAGTGCACTTTGACTGGCGGCTCGCGCCCTATGACATTGAGCAGACCCGTGCCCATGCGAAAGTTCTTCAGGCGGCGGGCTTGTTAGCCGCCGATGAACTCGCCTTGGTTGACAGCGCGTTGACGGTGATTGCTAAAGCCGTTGCAAGTGGGGCGATGGTCCCGGATGCTCGGGATGAGGATGTCCATACCGCGATCGAACGTGCACTAATTGAGCGGTTAGGCGATCTAGGTGGCAAGTTACGTGCTGGGCGCAGCCGCAATGATCAAGTCGCGACCGACTTTCGAATGTACTTACGCGACCATGCGCGGTTCATTGCCGTGGCCGTCATTGATCTGATGGATGCTTTTGTCGTGCAAGCCGAGCAGCATGTTGAAACATTCTCACCAGGGTTCACGCACCTTCAGCATGCGCAACCAGTGTCCTTTGGGCACGAGTTAGCAAAGCACGTGCACGCATTAGCCCGTGATTTAGAGAGGTTAAGTGATTGGGACGCCAGGGCTGCGCGATCACCACTAGGTGCGGGAGCGTTGGCGGGTTCTAGCCTTGGGCTCGATCCTGAAACTGTTGCTATTGCACTGGGTTTCGATTCAGCACTTGGCAATTCAATTGATGCGGTAAGTGATCGCGATTGGGTTGCCGAGTTTCTTTTCGTAGGTGCGATGCTGGGAGTTCACCTGTCGCGGATTGGCGAAGAAGTTGTTTTGATGACTTCACGTGAGTTTGGCTGGGCCAGCCTTGATGATGCGTGGTCTACCGGTTCGTCGATCATGCCGCAGAAAAAGAATCCAGATGTAGCTGAACTCGCTAGAGGTAAGTCGGGCCGACTGATCGGAAACCTCACCGGCTTGCTCGCCACTTTGAAGGGTTTGCCATTCGCCTATAACCGAGATCTTCAAGAAGATAAGGAGCCGGTCTTTGACACTGTTGAACAGTTACTCCTCGTTTTGCCGGCGATGACCGGAATGATCTCTACCTTGACTTTCAATACCGAATTGATGGCTGGCTCTGCGCCACAAGGCTTTGCTCTGGCAACTGATATTGCTGAGTGGTTAGTTCGCCAAGGCGTGCCATTTCGCGAAGCCCATGAGATAGCGGGTGCTTGTGTTCGGGCGGCAGAGTTACGTGGAGTTGAACTCTGGGATCTTTCGCCGAGTGAGTTTTCGGAAATATCCAGCTATCTGACACCGGAGGTGAGCGCAGTCCTCACGCTTCAGGGCTCACTTGATTCGCGGTCGGCATTTGGTGGCACGGCTCCGGTACGCGTGCGTGAGCAACTTGCCAACCTCACCGAGCAAAATGCACTTCTTCGAAGTCGTTGGGCTTAGCACCTACCAAGTTTGCCCATCTACCAAGTTTGACTGTCACCATCTATCACGCGCCAGCAGTACCAGGCTGCGACACTGCGGTACGGCCTAAATTGGTCGCCGAGTGGGTCAATCTGCTTCTCGGCGATGTCGCCGGTATTTCCGTGAATTTGCTGCCAGCCTTTGCGCATCGCTAAGTCACCGACCGGCCATACGTCGAGGCGGTGCAAGGTAAACATCAAGAACATTTCTGCGGTCCACCTACCTATGCCCCAAAGGCGAGTCAACTCGGTAACTATCTGTTGGTCTTCAGAGTGGGCGGCCGCGGCTTCAAGGTTCAAGTCCCCGCTGTTCACGGCTTCGGCCAGCCCCTTGATGGTTCGTGTCTTAGCCCCCGAAAGTCCGGCGGTTCGAAGGTCGGCATCGCTGGCCTGCACCACCGCCGATGGGGTGATGTCACCTCCAAGGCTCGTAGCTACTCGTTTGGTGATGGTGTCCGCGGCTTTTACCGAAAGTTGTTGGGCGATTACCGAGGTAACCAGAGTAGAAAAATGGGTGCCCCCTTCGTACTTCTTGCGGCCAATATTGCAAAGGGGGGAGGATTCAACGATTGGTCCAAATGCCGGATCTACGGCGACCAGGTGATCGGCAGCTTTTCTCATCGCTTTCGAAGTGGGTGCCATACACGTAATTGTGTCAACGTAGGCAAAGATGGTGCCCATGGGCACCGGCGACATCATCGATGAACTGCTTTGGCGTGAACTCATTGCGCAAAGCACCGATATTGGAGCTCTGCAGGCTGCCGCGGCAGCAGCACCAGTCACTTTGTATTGCGGTTTTGATCCCACCGCACCGAGTTTGCACCTGGGTAACTTGGCGCAGATTCTCACGGTGCGCCGCTTCCAGCAGTTCGGGCACCGTCCCCTTGCGCTAGTTGGTGGGGCCACCGGCTTGATTGGCGACCCGAAGGAAACTGGTGAGCGGCAGCTCAATCCACGTGAACTTGTTGAAGAGTGGGTGTCACGCATTCGCGGCCAACTTGAAAGCTTTTATGACTTTTCCGGTAGTAATGCAGCGGTAATGGTCAACAACTTCGACTGGACCGAAAACGTGACCGTGCTCGAGTTCATGCGCGACATCGGAAAACACTTCAGCGTCAATCGGATGCTTGATCGCGAAGCTGTTGCAGCACGCCTTGCCGGGGGAGGTATTTCATATACCGAATTCAGTTACCAGTTACTCCAGTCATTTGATTACCTAGAGTTGTATCGGCGCTACGAGTGCGTGCTGCAAACCGGAGGCTCTGACCAGTGGGGCAATATCACCGCTGGGGTTGATCTGGTGCGCCGAGTTGAGAGCAAGAGCGTGCACGCGCTCACAACACCGCTGATTACCAAGGCCGATGGCACCAAGTTTGGTAAAACCGAATCGGGCACCATCTGGTTAGACTCAGAGTTGACCAGCCCGTACGCCTTCTTTCAGTTCTGGCTAAATGCCGATGATCGTGATGTCGCAACCTTGCTTCATACCTTTAGTTTCCAGGGCCCTGAGGAAGTCGGTGGGTTGTTGGTGGCTACGGCCGATCGCCCGCACGAGCGCGCGGCCCAGCGGGCATTGGCCGGTGAACTGACGACCCTGGTCCACGGTGCTAGCGAGGCGGCGGGGGCCGAAGCCGCCGGGCGAGCCCTATTTGGCCAAGGTGACCTCGCGAGTCTGCCGGCCGGGACTTTAACGGCTGCGTTACTGGAGACACCAAATGGTGAAGTCGCCGCGGCTGAGATTATTAATGGACTTTTCCCCACCTTTGATGAGCTGCTGGTGCGTTGCGGCCTGGTAACCAGCAAAGCCCAGGCCCGCCGCACCATTGCCGAAGGCGGCGCATACCTCAATAACGAGCGAGTGACTTCCGAAACTTTCCAACCCTCAACAACTGACCTACTGCAAGGTAAATGGCTGGTGCTGAGGCGCGGCAAGAAGTCAGTCGGCGGTATCTGTATTTCCCCCTAACGCTATGAGGGGAGCGGATTTGACTCAGGGCCCCTATTAGGCATAACCTTCGGGTCCACCGTGGAGCAACGGACACTGATTTATCAGTAGGCCGGTCCGGGGGGTCGAACCGAAGAGCTAGAACTGCGAAAGGCCCGATTTGTCCGGGATTTGACTTGCAGGGTGAAACTCACTAAGTTTGGATAGTTGCCCTAAAAAATGGCCGGAAGGCCTGATTTTGGTGCGCGCCCGCTCCTTGAGAACTCAACAGCGTGTCACATGTCAATGCCAATACCCCGTTCTGGGGCTTGGTTAATCGGCCGTTGGCCGGTTGCCTTTTCTCAGACGGATTCCTTTGGTAGAAATATGAGCACACA
>CAMBQX010000104.1 GCA_945870085.1 Bifidobacterium breve
TCCTTGATAATCGCGTGGGCCGTACTTGCGGTGGTATGGCTTAAAGTCTCGGCCAGGCGGTGCCGGATGGCTGGCGCGTTGACCAATTTCATGCCCTCATATTCGGTGATGCGCTGCCCTGGATTACGGCAGTAAACGGTGACTTCATAGCCCCGGGCAGCCAGGCGCTTGCCGATTTCTTCGACAGCGGTCTCAAACCCGCCATGCTGGGCCGGCACCCCGCGCGTGCCCATCAATGCCACCTTCACCCGCCCAGCGTACGTGGCACCGGGTTTGACCTGGTTCGCTGCTAGCCTCGGGAGGGTGCAGGTGCAACCGTTATCGATTGAGGGAGTCTGGGAGTTCACTCCCCTCTTACGCGCAGATGATCGCGGGGTCTTCCTCGAGGCTTTCAAGCAAAGCACTTTCCTTGAGGCCGTCGGCCATGAATTCTCACTTCAACAGATGAATATCTCGGTCTCGAAAGCGGGCACCGTGCGCGGCATTCACTTCGCCGATGTGCCCCCCGGGCAGGCGAAGTACGTGCAGTGTTTGGCCGGGCGCATTTTGGATGTGGTGATCGATATTCGAGTAGGTTCACCAAGTTTTGGTACTTGGGATGCCATCGAACTTGATGACGTCGAACGCAAGGGGCTCTATATCGCCGAGGGTCTCGGCCACGCATTTTGTGCGCTGTCGGATTCGGCAACGGTTGGTTACCTCTGCTCCGAGCCATTTTCGCCAACCCGTGAGCATGGCATACACCCACTTGACCCGACCCTGAATCTGCCCTGGCCCGATGGGCAGAACTCCCTGCTCTCGGCTAAGGACGCGGCCGCGCCATCACTCGCAGAGGCACTGGCCCGCGACCTATTGCCGAAATACGATGAGTGCAGCGCCTACTCTTCATTACTGCTTCAAGGCAGATTAAATCCCTAATTCAGGTAGACGTTCCGGCGATCACCCACTCATAATCGCCGCTACTTCCGTTCTCAGCCACCGAAAGTTGCAGTGACCTGCTGGATCCGGATTACGCCGACGGGAACCGCATTGCTGGCTGGGCATGTGCTCGCGTACTCGCCAACAAGGTCGGCCCCAGCCGAGCGGTGACTAGGCGTTGCATTGCATAGTGAATACCAATTTGGTACCATCTTGTCGTGAGTATTCAAATTGCTGTTCGACTTCCCGATCAATTGGTCAATTCGTTGGACGAATTAGTCATTTCCGGAGCCGCCCGAAGCAGGGCTTCGGTTATTGAGCGGGCGTTACTGCGAGAGTTGCGTTTCCAGCGCATGTTGCAAGAAGTCGAGATCTTGAACTCAGGTATCGGCGCCGACGAGGATCTCGACTCCCTAGCTCGGTTGAGCAGTAACATTGTGTTGGAAGTGGATTAATGCGTCCCATCCATATTGCACATCTGGATAAGTCCAGACCTGTTGTCTTACTCACCCGGGAATTAGTGCGCAGATCCATGACAAATGTGACCGTCGCGCCAATAACCTCAACTATTAGAGGTTTGTATTCCGAAGTTCGCGTCGGTAAGGAGAACAACCTCGAGGGTCCTGGGGTTATTTCATGCGACAACATTCAAACCATTCCGCGGGAGGCACTGGGTCGGCAGATCGGTTGGTTGCTCGCGAAGCAGGAAACCGAATTGGGCGCTGCTATAAATCACGCTTTCGACCTCGAGATCACCACGGTCGAGAAGGGCTAGCGGCGGCTGCAAGTCCAAAGAGTGGAAGCATGATCAGCACGAAGATCCAGCATGCGACGGTCAGGGCAATTGGATCACCGATTATCAGCCAGGAGAAGTCGTGGATTAAAACGAATTCGCCAATTCCAAGAAGAAAAATGGTTCTTGACCACGACTCCCGCGAGCCCGCGGCGATCGGCCCGTCGGCCCCGAGGCTGACTTAAACGCCGCGCCTAGCCAACAAGTTAGCGGTCCGTTCGCGTTTTGCTATTGCTTTTTTACCGCTGCGGTGTTCCCTTTGCGTAGTGGCTCATCCGCGGGCCGCTACCCCTTGGGGAAGGACAATTAAATGCCTAGTGTGGAAGTTAGTGCCCCGGTTAGTTCGGTGGCCAGTGATCGGTTGGCCCTTGGTGTTAGATGCGTGAGCCCGGGTGCGGGCAGTGTCGGCGGCACCGTAAACCCCGCTTCCACCAATGTCCCGAAGTATTGCTTTGAGGGTAATCTCCAGTAGTGCTGTTACCCACCGCTAGGTGGGCTGTTTAAACCCTTTTATCGACCCCAGATTGACATTGGTTTGGGGTCAGTTTTTTGCGGGGAAGAAACCAAACGGCCTCGGCGCTCTTGGATTTACTGCGGCACTGGGACGCGCGACTCAAGGTTGACTCCGGGTACTTTATCGCGCATTATCGAAAAATTTGTGCTCGTCTTGATCGCACCTGACCACCAGGCGAGCGCCATCTGCGACAGCGCATACTCCTCTTTACCAAGTTTGTAGGTTTCTTCGCCGAGGCCCGGTGCGTAGATATGGCCGTCACTCCAACGCAATTGCAAAGCTCGCGTATCTCGGGCGTGGGCCGCGAGAAACTCACCGGCTTTGGTGTCAGCTGCTGCGAAGACATTTGCGAATCCATCTACGCCGGTAAACGTTGCCGGGCGGCGGACCCCCCAGCCCACCCCCATCGGGTAATAAATTTGCCCGAGGGGCTGGTACACCACACCGCCAGGTGCTGCATAAGGCGGTGACGGGAAGTTGACAACCGCTAAGGCGCGATACACGACGTCAGCATTCAAGAACACTGCACTCGGCACACTCTGTTTAGCGTTGCGCAGCAAGCTCGCTGCCCACCAAAGGTGCTGCACATTTTGGGTGTAGTCAGGGTTGACCTTCCCGTGGTTCGTGATGGTGCCGTCTTCATTGGCGTTAGTACCGGGCAAAGAATTTCGCAGGATGACACCGTTGTAAATGCCGTTGGAAGTTAAATCACTCGGGCGAGCAAACGCGGCAATCGATAATGAAACTAAAGTTGCGCGCCAAGTGGGAACGCGTGGATCCTTCGGCATCATCGCCATTGCTAGAGCCGGGGCCATTAGATCCCATGAAACCTCATCGGCGCGTGAATCCCCCGGAGTTAACTCAACTCCAGCTCGATTGCGGAAGTAGAACGGGCCGCGCGCCACTGAGTAATCGGCTTCAGCGGCCACCATTGAAGCCACATATGCGCGCTCCTGCGAACTCAAGTCACGCCAGAGCAGCCAACCGGCTTGCCCGGCTACCGTGGCCCACAATGCCGACTGAAAAGTATTACCCCAACCACCTGGTGAATTAACCCCATGCTGACAGGCCACGGTGCGGATCTGCCAACGCGCGTAACTTACTAATTCATTGCGGCTGATGCCATTAACTTTCTTCCAGTCACTTGTTGTCGCCATGATGGCCGCCGCTTGCGCCGAGTTTGCTACGCGACGGATTGATTCTTCATCTGTTGGGTAGCGATTAAGTGCGTCGTAGTAGGGCAATGAACTTAAGCCCTTAAGCCTCTTAGTCAGATCGTTGACGATGACATAACGCAACCCGTCATTGACGGTGGCCTTGATCTCGGCCATGCCATCGATCTTCAAAGTTCCCTTGGCGGTAGCCGGGGCCACCACGCGGCGAGCAATCTTGTAAGCCATCTTTTCTGAAGTAGAGGTAGCCGTAGGGCAGTGGCCGGGCAAAGTCGCTTGAGTGCCTACCAAAGCGGTCTGACCAGCGGCAAGTGGCACGTTGACGGTCGTTGATTGCTTAAGCTTGGTGGCACCGCCACTCAAGATCCACTGCGAGCGATCACGCACAACGCCAGGGGTATCAATGCCATCGGCATTCCAGTCACCAACAATTGGCGTATCGGTTGGCAGCCCAAAAGGGAAAGTGAGAATCGCGGCATTAGCCTCGGGGACCATGGTGACGACAACGTCATTGCTGACCTTCGGCGCTTTCTTTACGTTCGCGTAGCGCAGGATCCAACTACCGGCGCGGAAGACGCCAACGTCGTCGAGCCCATCGCCATCCCAATCACCAACCACCGGCAGATCTCCCGGCTCACCGAAAGTTTCATCAACAGTGGCACCGCCGGTAATTTGCCAATGCCACTGGCCGGCGCGGTAAACCCCGATATCGGCCCTGCGGTCACCGTTGATGTCGCCCACCACCGGAACATCACCTACCTGACCACCCCAGGAGGCTTTGGCCTCCCAGCCCGCGTTACTCAAGATGGTCGACGAGCTAAACCATTGACCGGCCTCGTAGCGACCCGGTGTCGCTAAGCCATCACCATCCCAATCGGCGAGCAGTGGCATGCCACCGGCCACGGGAAAAGTGACCGCAGTACGGGCCACCGGGGTGCCAACGCCGCTGTAGATGATGAACGCCCCAGAGCCCAAGGCGGCCGCCGCCGGCACCGAGCGTGGCGTGGTGGGTTTGCCGTTTCCGCTACTTGAAACTCCGGCAATGGCGGGTAGCGCTGGTGCCTGGTCAATAAGCGGCAATGCTAACGGCCGCGCAGTTGCATCTGGAGCTGCAGAAATCGGCGCCGCGGCAACGCCGGCGGAGGCCAAAAGGATTAACGCCAGCACCGCTGACGTAGGTCGATGAATCAGAGCGAACACTCCTCGCACAGTGGGGAAGAACGCATTGGCACCTTGACGGTGATCACGCGATCTGGCTGGTCGATCTTGAGTTCTTCGACCATAACACCAGAAACCCCCCGGAACCACAACACCACGAGGTTCAGGCTGGGATCAAGATTTAGTGAGAGTCTCAGGTGTCCAACGGTCTTTTCGTCATAGGGGAAGGGCGGTAAGTTCGCGAAGAACGTGTTCTGCTTCTTCGACATCACCCCGTGTAGCGCCGAGACCCAAAGATTCGGCAAAGTGCCGGAGCCATCCCACAACATGGTGGTTTTATCCGGGTAAGGCAGCGCTGCCTGCTGCGCGCTAATTATTGATTCACCGATCAAATCGTTCTCGACGCCCGCACTTCGGGCATTTGCCGCCGTAACCCCGGGGGCTGAAGTAAACCCACCCGTGAAATCTTGCGTAGTCGTACCAACATAGCCAAACATCGTGAAGCCAATTACCAAGGCGATCGCTCCGCCAATGATGACATTGATGCGTGCTGATTTTGGTTGCGCTGCCCGCCGAGTAGCTTTGTTGATACCAACGAGGAACAAGCAGATGCCGACGGCTGCCATCGCGGCAATGAGTGGCGCGACCGCTAACAGCATCGCATTAAGCGACTTGAGTACGTAGTAACTCACCAGGCGCGACAGTTCAGCACCATCGGCCCCGGACATCGCAATAACTGCAAAGACGGTAAAGCCAAGCACCGGGCCGGCAATGGCAAGCGCTAACGGGGCCCGATGGCTACGCAGTAGTAGAAGTAACAAGCCGAGGACGACGATGGGTGCCGCAAGTGCTGCGCCGACATTGAACGGGCTCATGCCAACACCAATGGCGCCAAGATCAGCTAAGAGCCCGCCGGCGCTCGTGCCTGGGTCGGAGTTAATCACCGCCTGGGTTTGCAACCAAGCAGTAATACCAACGAATCCGCCCGCGGCGATAACCCAGACCGGTGCCAACCATTTGCGCACCCGCCAAAGGGCCACCGCAACGATGAGCCCCGACGGAATCAAGCCAAGTACCAGAGGTGTCCATAGGCCAATTACCGCAAGGGCACCGAGCGGAATCAAGAACCAGCCCAAACCCCGCGCCGAATGCCAATCGCGCGCAGATAGATAAGCGGTCACTACCACAACGGTGACGCCCATCATGAAGTTGGTGAAACCGCTATTAAAGAGTCCGGTCGGGCTACCAAGTAGTGAGAAAGTCGCGAACACCACGATCGCGATTGGCGTGGCCCACCGCTTGATAAAAATGCTGCGCGGGTTGACCAATGGGCCAAGGCGCCCGGCTAAATCACCAGCAACCCACGACAGTGCCGCTAAACAAAGGGCGAATGAAATTGACGACCACTGCACATACGGCCATAGCAAGCTCGTGCGATCAAGTAGATCTGCACCGGTTTGTGATCCAAGTTGGGCCAGCGACCACATGGTGGTGTGGAGGGCTGGGTACCACTGGTTCCAGGCCACCGAGCCATCAATGGTCGGCCAAGTGGTGCTGCCGATTTCATAAGTATTTGCAAATGTCGTGAAGTGCCCCTGGTTATCCCATCCGCTAAA
>CAMBQX010000105.1 GCA_945870085.1 Bifidobacterium breve
GCTCGATCGGAGCGGACAAAAACATCAACGACATCTGGGATGCCAACAGCGGCTACTGCGTCGGCAATGGTTGCGTAACCCTGCTCGCCGTGCACGACTTCGGCCCGTGGGTAGATCGGAATTATTCTTTTACCGTGTTCCTGAAGTACCGCTGCCACTCCATAGGCGTCGCGGTCAGGGTTATTGCCAAGGCCCACGACAAACCAGAGCTGCCTTTCAAGGAGCAATCGGTCAACGTCCGCCTGGTTCCCGTAAAGGCCCGCCATCACTAGGCCGTCGGGCGCCCAAGGGCGCGATATGTCCAGCCGGCGGCGCGCCAAACTACTCGATCAAGGCGATTACGAGCATCGATTAGGTGGCGCTGCCGCGGTGAAGATCCAAGGGTGGTGGGATCAAATTCGCGATACTCCGGCCATTCGGTCAGGTGCAGCACGAGTTCGGCATTGGCCAGTGCTTCGGCTAAATCCTCAACATAAGTGAGCGTCGGATAAACGCGGGCGGCATTTGCGAGCGCCTTCGGGTCGTGCACCATCACATTGCCACCGGCGTTATGGATTGCCGCCGCAACGGCAAGGGCTGGTGAATCTCGAACGTCATCGCTATCAGGTTTAAATGCGGCGCCAAGTACCGTGACGTTTTTGCCGGCGAAGGAGCCATCAAGGGCAGCCCGCGCGAGGTTCACCGTGTGGGTGCGCTGCCTTAAGTTGATCTGATCGACTTCGCGCAGGAAGGCTAGGGCTTCTTCGGCACCGAGTTCACCGGCCCGGGCCATGAAGGCACGAATATCTTTGGGCAGGCAACCACCACCAAAACCTAAGCCAGCTGCAAGGAAGCGGTTACCGATACGTGGGTCGTAACCAATTGCCTCGGCGAGTTGGGTGATGTCGGCACCCGCGGCCTCACAAACCTCGGCCATCGCATTAATGAATGAGATCTTCGTGGCGAGAAATGAATTAGCGGCAACTTTAACAAGCTCGGCGGTGGGAAAGTCGGTTACAAGGAACGGCACATCCTGCGCGATAAGTGGTGCATAAACCTCGCGAAGTAAATCTTCGGCGCGCTGGCTGCGTACACCGACGACCAGCCGATCAGGGTGCAAGGTGTCGGCGACGGCAAAACCCTCGCGGAGAAACTCTGGGTTCCAGGCAATTTCAGCAGTTGGTGCGGTAAGCGCTAATTGTTCGGCGAGCAAGGCTGCGGTACCAACCGGCACCGTGGACTTACCGACAACCAATGCGCCGGCGCGCAGGTGCGGTGTCAGGGCTTGGATGGATCCGAAAACTTGGGATAGATCGGCGGCATTAGCCCCGGCCTGTTGCGGGGTGCCGACACAGATGAAGTGGATATCAGCGGTGGCAGCGGCCTCGGACATAGAGGTGGTGAAACGGAGGCGCCCGGCAGCAATATTGCGGGCCAGCACCTCGGGGAGGCCGGGCTCGTAGAACGGCACCCGTCCGCTCTGCAAAATCTCGACCTTGGCCGAGTCAATATCTACCCCGATGACCTCGTATCCCAGTTCGGCCATGCAGGCGGCGTGGGTGGCACCTAAATAGCCGGTTCCGATGACAGACAGTCGCAGGGTCACCCGTTTAGACTATCGGCCCTCTAAGGTGCTGTTCGTGGGCATTCCCGGGGTCCGGATCCGCGCTCGTGCCAACCAGTGGCGAGTCGAGGCGGCATCGATTGAGCAGCTACAGCAATTGTGCGTCACAAGTGTCGGTGCGGCGGAGCTCACGAACCTTGAAATTCGGGTCGCGGAATGGTCGCCACCCAAAGGTTGGATCGGGGCGCCCACATCGCCGGGCCTGGTCGCGTATCTAGTTGAGCCGCGCGGGGCTGGTGCGCAGGTGATTTTGAATTGGCGCGTGCCAATTGATGTCGCGCTGGCCCTGGCCGCTGCGTTGCGCTGCCTGCGCCCAATCAGTGAGTTTGGCGTCGGGTCGATGTTGACACTGGCACCGGGGTTGCCGGCCGCGGCTGCTGCACTGGCGGCTGGTGTTTGTGATGTGCTGTTACCAAATTCGCCAGTCCATGGACACTTGCGAAGGTGCGACACCTTGGTGGTGCCGACCCCGGATGCAGTGTCGGAAGTCGAGCGGGCGGTAACCGTGGTGGTAGCGGGTGAAACTTGGGTCGTCGATGGTGCGGCGCATTTGGTAGCTGTTGACCCGAGCTTGCATAACCCAATTGGTCGGCGGTCAATGGGCGCTACCGAGGTCATTACGGCTAGCGTCGCCGGTGAAGCCCTGAAGTTGCGGGGTTCAACACTTAATCTCGAAGTCGCGGGGGATCTAAGATCCAGTGATGTTGAAGCCCTGCGATCAGTGGGTGTGGTTACTGCGGAGGATGACCTCGGCCCGAGGTGGACCAATCAATTGCACGCGTGCGGCTTAGTACTCAAATCTGGCTCGGCCATCGATGACTCGACCAATACTTCGTTGGCCGACCCGCTAGAAGCACAGGTGTTATCGGTAAAGGCCCGGCGCGATGCGCTGCGTGGTTCAACCCCGGCTTCAGCATTGGGTCGTTGGCCTTCGGTTAGTGCAGTGCTACTAACCAATCGTGAAACTTACTTGACTCATGCGCTGCAACAAATCGCCAAATTGGATTACCCAAACTTGCAGGTGTTGGTCGGGCTACACGGCCTCGAATTGACTTCGGCACGGATCGCTGAACTGATGGATTTGGCCGGCCGTGAATTAGAGTTCATCTCGATTGCGGGCAACCTGTCATTCGGCGCCGCGATGCAGGTGGCAAGTCAGCGTGCCGATGGTGAACTGATTACGAAAATGGATGATGACGACTACTACGGGGCGAATCACATTTGGGATTTAGTGCTCGCTCGCATGTACTCAGGTGCACAGGTTGTAGGTAAGGCCCTTGATTGGATTTATCTTGAGGGTGAAGACACCACGGTATTTCGCCCGACTTATGCCGCAGAGAAGTATTCATTCTTTATCGCTGGTGGCACAATTTTGATTTCGCGGGCTGATCTTGACGGGGTTGGCGGTTGGCGTCCGGTTACGAAATCAATTGATCGGGCGCTATTGGAAACTGTAAAACAAGCTGGGGGCTTGATTTATCGCACCCATGGCCTCGGCTACATCTATGTTCGGCACTTGGCCTCTCACACAGCGATTGTTGATGATGAGCACTTCCTGACGAAGACTCAGCAGACATGGGCGGGTTTGCTGAAGCATGAAGTGTTTGGCACCGCAGAGTGAATATACCTGTGCAGCAGTTTCCGGGTGTTTCGGTGATCATGCCGGTGATGAATGAGGAGCGGCACCTGCAGCATTCCATCGATCGGATCCTGAAGCAAGAGTATGCGGGTGAACTCGAAATCATTGTGGCAGTAGGGCCATCGGATGATCGGACAGCCGCTGTGGCCGCGGAGATTGCTGGCCGGGAGGACCGCGTACGGGTTGTAGAGAATCCATCGGGTAAGACGCCATCGGGTTTAAATGCCGCTATCGAGGCGGCAACAGGCGAAGTTATTATTCGAGTTGATGGCCACGCAATGATCCCGAACAACTACGTAGCGGTAGCGGTAGATACGTTGCAAACTAGCGGCGCCGACAATGTCGGGGGCATCATGAATGCCGAGGGCACCACTGATTTCGAAGATGCAGTAGCGCGCGCGATGACCTCGCGTTTTGGTGTCGGGGGAGCCGCATTTCATGTTGGGGGCGTTGCGGGGCCGGCGCTCACCGTTTATCTTGGTTGCTTTCGCCGGGAGGCACTTGAACGGGTGGGCGGTTATGACATCACCATGGAGCGGGCTCAGGATTGGGAAATGAATCTGCGCATCAGACAAACTGGTGGCACGGTTTGGTTCACCCCTGATTTGAAAGTTACTTATCGGCCGAGACCTTCGCTCGGGGCGTTGGCACGTCAGTATCATGATTACGGGCGCTGGCGCCGCGAGGTCGCGAGTCGACATCCAGGCACGATCTCACTTCGTTACCTGGCCGCACCGGTAGCGGTTACGGGTGTCATGATCGGCGCAGTTATTGGCTTTCTAGGGTTGTATCTTGGGATCACCTGGGTTGCGGCAATTGGATTCGCGGCGCCGATTAGCTACCTATTTATTGACCTGGTGGCAAGTGTTTTTGCGGCAGCAGCCAGCCCACGTTTGACCCTGCGTGCGGCACTATTGCTTCCTGCTATCTACGCAACCATGCACGCTTGTTGGGGCTGGGGCTTCCTGCGCGGTGGGGCTCGGCCGTCATGAAACTAGGTGCGCTCTTTAGTAAGTCAGCATCGAAGCCTTTGCGCTGGTCGGTGGTGGCGCCATCGCCAAAAGGAGAGGCTGGCCTCGTCTGGGGCGATACTTGGTTTGCTGCCGATTTGGCGGAGGCGCTGCGACGGCAAGGTCAAGATGCAACTGTGGTGCATCGTGGGGGTGCCGAAGCTGCGGCACGTGATCGCGATGACGTCGTTTTGGTTTTACGGGGTCTGCGCCGGGTGCGTCCGCGGCGTACTTCATTAGGTGGCAGCGCCACGACTTGGATGATGTGGATTATTTCGCATCCTGAATTGATCGAGCCTGATGAGTTAGCCGAGTACGACTCGGTATTCGCTGCGAGCCAATCTTGGGGTGATCCTGAGGTTGTTACCCCTCTCCTTCAGGCTACTAACCCCCAGCGGTTCAACCCACAAGCCGGTGTGCCCGACACCGGTGACGATCTGCTATTCGTGGGTTCAACCCGCGGTACTTTTAGGCCAATTATCAAAGATGCTTTTGCGGTGGGCGGAGATGTCGCGGTTTATGGGGTGGGTTGGGAGACATTCCTAGCGCCGAATCAGATTCGGGCTGATCACCTGCCCAATGTTGAACTGCCTGCCGCCTATGCCGCCGCCGGAGTTGTTCTTAATGACCACTGGCCGCAAATG
The DNA here is from genome assembly GCA_945870085.1 of Bifidobacterium breve. Taxonomy (GTDB): domain Bacteria; phylum Actinomycetota; class Actinomycetes; order S36-B12; family S36-B12. Next base: position 4,897 of record CAMBQX010000105.1, read on the forward strand.
GCAGCTGACGGGTTCTTGTCCAATCGACTATTTGATGCGGTGGCGACCGGAGCCAGAGTTGTTTCTGATCGGGCACGCGGGCTCGAGAGTGTTTTTGGTACTTCGGTACGCACTTATGAAGGCACCGAAAACTTGCGGTCGTTGCTTGCAGGAGAGCGCGATGGCGTATTTGGCGATCGTGAAACGCGGCTGGCGGCAGCCGCGCAGGTGGCGCAGTTACATAGTTTCGATAAGCGGGCAAAGGTGCTCATCGAGCGAGCCCAAGTGGTGCGTGCAGCCCGATGAACACGATTACTAGCCCGCTAGTTCCAGATGTCAGCGTGGTGCTCATCAGTTATAACGATGCGGCTAGATTGCCCCGCGCTCTTGCGGTACTGCAGCATCAAACTCATCGCAACATTGAAATCATCGTGGTAGATGATGCATCGACAGATGGGACCTCCGAACTGGTGGCCGCTGCCGCCGCGGCTGATGGCCGCATCCGTCAAGTGGTGCTCGCCGCTAACTCTGGGGGCTGCAGCGGGCCGCGCAATCGCGGTATTGATGAAGCTAGAGGCACCTGGGTGATGTTCTGCGACTCCGATGATGAGTACACAAATGACGGCGTTGCCGAGTTGATGCGCGCTGCTGAGCAAAGCAATGCCGACCTAGGTTGCGGGGTGGCTGAGCGGTTTTATCTGCGTGAGAGCCGTGGTTACCCGTGGCGGCCAGAGCTGCATGAACCGCGCATTATGTCGACGATTATGGATTTTCCAGATTTGATTGCTGACACGATCAGCGTGAACAAGATCTACCGACGCAGTTGGCTCATAGCCACCGGCATCAGGTTTCCTGAAGGTCTGCTTTACGAAGACCAGCTCTTTACCATGGAGGCGTTCACGGCCGCCCGGACAATTGTGGTGATCCCCGAGACCACTTACCGTTGGAATGTTGCCGCCGAATCCAACCAGCAGTCAATTACCCAGCGCCGAACCGAGCTGCGCAACGTCACAAATCGTATTGAAATAAATAGGCGAATTGACACGTTCCTCACCGGGCTTGAGTTGCCCGGCCTAACGGAGATCAAGGGTAGAAAATTCCTCACCCACGATTTACCTGCTTCATTAGCAGCGGTGTTACTGGTCAATGATGAAGATGCAGCACCCATAGTTGAGGTCTTGGCCGAATATGCGCGTGACATTGATGTGAAATTGATAGGTGAAATCCCACCGATTAACAAGGTGGCTGTGGGGTGTTTATTGCGTGGTGACATTGC
>CAMBQX010000106.1 GCA_945870085.1 Bifidobacterium breve
CGCGGCTGACCCTCCCGAAGTTGTAGCCCCACTTGTTGAAATCTCACCAGCCGTGATGTTCACCGAGCCGATAGTGCCAGCGACCGGGGCCACCAAGGTGGTGTCGGCTAAAGCCCGTTGTGCTACCGCCACCGCCGCCTTGGCAGAGTCGAGCGCCGCCTGAGCCACGGTCGGCGTCGCCGCCGTATCGCCAGCACCTAGTGTCGAAGTTGCTGCCTGCGCATTAGTCAGCAAATTCTGGGCGCTCTGCACCGACTGAGCATTGGCAATTTTGCCCTTCTCTTGCGCATTCACCGCATTGGTTAGTGCCTGGCTAGCTGTGCGCACTGAATCAGAGCCCAGTTTCGATTGATCGGCGATCGCTTTACGAAGGGTCACGTTCGCCGTTGATAACGCCATCGATGACTTCTGGACAGTCTGGCTATCTGCCTGCTTACCTTGAGTTTGCGTGGTTACTGCAGAGTCGTAGGCGTGTTGAGCATTAAGGGTGGTGCCTGTAGAAGTAGCGCAGTTCACCGAACTAGAACCAAAGGCAGTGCAAGTCGTTGAGCCAACCGCCTTGGTCTGAGTGAGCGTTTCGGCAGCTTGATTCACCGCTAGGTCATATGCCGTGGCTGCATTCGCCGCCGCCGTCACGGCCGCGTCGTAATTTATTTGGGCGCTCTTCACCCCGTTTTGGGCAGAGCGAATTGCTTCTGCTGCCGACGCGTTAGGGCAGGTTGCGTCATCTGGATTAACGCACGCATCCGCCCACAACTTTTCAGCCGCGACCAGATTAGACCGTGCCTGCAATACCGCGGCCTTCAGACTGTCATTGGAAGCTGCCGCCGCATCACTTGTTAGTTTCAGTTGCACCTGGGCATTGGCAACCGACGAGCCCGAAGTCGAAGCAGAACTAAGTGCTTGCGAAAGGGTCGCCTGTGCTGCTGCGAGTTGTTGCGTTGCCGTTGTCTGGTTCATCGTTGCGAGCACCTGGCCCTGCTTCACCGAATCGCCTGCGGACACTTCGATACTCGTAACTATCCCCGGTGTCGTAAATGCCAGGTTGATGTCGCCGGCGCTTTCAACCGATCCGCTCGCCGTTACCGTTGATGAGACCGTAGCCGAAACCACCGTGGCAGTGCGGGCTGGAGCCGACGCCCCCTCGGGCCGCAGTGCGATGCCCACGATCGCACCCAAAACGAGGACAATTGCTAAGACGAGGGCCAGGTTGATCCACAGGCGACGGCGTTTCATGCCCCTATTGTCCATGCCTGCCGATGACCGGCGCAACGTCACATTGACTGAATCAGGTTCGGGTTGCGTAAAGCCTCCGAGGTGCTCTTCATCTAAACCCTTACCTCACCCTTTGAGCTTGGGTGAGATCCAGCACCAGGAGAAATGCGCCCTGAACTACAACCGCAGCCCCATCCCCGGCTCCCATCCGTAACTTCCTTCGCCCACCTTCGCCCCGAGCAATTAGCAGAAGACCGCCGGCCATATAACCGACGTCTGCTACCGCATTTATCAGAAGTAGCTTGCGCAGGGAGCCAGCCTTTTTCGCAGCATCTTCATCGCAGAGCGGACCGCGGCGACGCCTGCTCAGAACACCAGCGCCAGCGATCAACGCATCAACGGCACCCCAGGCGGCAGTCTGCCGGCCAAAGCCAACCAGATCATCGTTTTGGGCCTTGCGGCCCACTAGGGCCATGATCGTTCCGACCGCCACACTTGTAGCCGACCACGCCAGCAATGCGGTGGTAAGGGTGTTCTCCACCAACTGCAGCTGTTGCTCGTTCACATTCGTCATGCCATTGACCTCCATCAAAAAGGCGAACTAAGAGCGGGCTTCTATCCAAGGTGAGCGGCAGGATCCAAATTAGTCCCCGACCAGGCCCCACCCAAACCTCAAGCGAAACGTTACTTCGAGTCAGCATTCATTCATTCTGGGTCGCACACGCCTTTCCGCGATTCACATGTGGTTCACTTTAATCAGTCTTGGTCTCAGCCGATTTAAACGGAAGCTCTCACCGAGGAAAGTCAAAGATTGAATTAACTGTGCGCTCGGCCGCTTCAAGTGCCCCTTCAATATGCCCTGCATAATTCGGTGCGGTCTCGGTAGCCGACCAGTGGAATCGACCACCAAGTTGTGGTTGCTGGTAGACAGCATGACCCAGGAGTGCGAAGCCAGGCGAACTTTGAGCCGATTCAGGTGCAGCCATCGCTGGGTTCGTCCACTGCTCGCTGGACCAATCCTGAATCTGGAGTTCTCGCGGTGCGTGTGCACGAGGTCCGAAGATCCGCCCCAACTGTGCGCAAATTTCAGACTCAGTCAGGCCGCTTGGCTCACCTGCGCGGGCAAACCCAAAGAGGGCAGACGGGGATCCATCAGGCCCACAAAGATCGTGTATTTCGTGCAGCGGGCCCGCTCGACTTATCGCGGACCCAGCGAGGCCATCGGAGCGCCAAAAGGGTTCGTCGTACGTCACTACGACCTTGACGGTGTCACTCATCCACACGGGAGTGCGCTGGGCTATATCAACCAGATTCCCTGGCAGTGCCTCGGGTAGCCGGATGGCCGCCACCGCGACTGCCGGTGGTACCGCGATCACCACATGTTGAGGCTGCCACCTGCTAGTAGCCGTAAGCACCACTAATTCATCAGTGACTTCAATTACGGGTTGATCCAGCAGCACCACGCCCTGGGGCAACTCCCTCGCCAGAGCATTAGTCAAAGCGGCGGCTCCGTTGACAAATCGATGTGCTTGCCCATCAATTGGGTTCCCCGGGTACCGGTGCACTCCGTCCCGTTCATCGATCATCGCGTCACCGGCGCGGTACTGCGGGAATGTTGCAATCTCAAAGCGATCGGTCATTGCCCGGACTCTTCGCTCACCATCCCAAAACCAAGATGCCCCAAGATCTAGTGGACTGGAAAGTAGACGTCCTCCGACGCGGGTCCTGGCCTCGAGCACCGTGACTGCGAGCCCGCCCCGGTGCAAAACTTCACATACCGCCAGCCCGCTGATACCTGCGCCAATCACGACGACATCGGGTTGATGCATATGTAATTCACCTCCTCGGACCACACCCCGGGGCCCACTATGCCAGTTTGACTACGCACCCAGAGAACTTCATTAGCCTGGCGAGAGCACGTACCTCAACACACTCCACGCTCAGCAGGTCAAGGCATCGATGAGAAAAAGATAGCTCCCTCGGCCAGAGTCGAGAGAGCTATCTCGTTGGGTTGCGGCAGTTGGCTTCAAAAACCAACTCTCCTGGAGGCATAAGCGAAGTCAGCTAACTGTGCGGGAATAGTAAGCAATTCCCTTCCTGCGCAGTGCTCATCACAAGCGCACGCTGACGCCAGTGCTAGAAGCCTTAACTACTCCTCCCAATACTCATGAAATCACCAAAAGTTCGGCGGGTTGTCGCGCAGGTTTTCAGAGCCCGGGAATGCACCGCGGGGAATGGTACTACTCCTCATTCCCATCAAAACACGCACACGCCGGCACACCCGAGCCGTAGGAGCCTGAGGGGTTTAGGGTGCCGCCGATACCGGCCACACCAGGCCGTGCCCAACCAACACCGAGTGCGAGCCGATCAGTTGGCGCTGAACTTGCTGGGGTAGCGATATCAATATTTGGCATTTCATGCTCCAATAAGTCAACGGGCCAATACCCAGATGGGTACTAGTCGATGATATTAAAACACTTCAGCCCTAAGACAAGGGTTAAGCAAATAGTTCCCAAATACGAAGATGCGCGTGGGCGTAACGGGGCTACCTGTGCGACGTCGGTTCGGCTGCTACCACTTGGAGTGTTCGAGTTCACTACCGCAAACAACTGGCCCCCGACCGGGGGCGGTCAGGGGCCAGCAACAGGCTTTAAAGAACCCACCTAGTGGTGGGGAACGGCGCTACTCTTCACTACCCGCCATAAATGCATCCCGCCAAAGACCCCTCAGAGGGTAGGGCTCCGTCAATACCGCCCACTCCGGGCCGCACCGGGCTAACACCAAGTGCGAGCCGATCGACTGGCGCTGAACTAACAGGTGAATTCACATCAATACTTGGCACTTAATGCTCCCAACTCTTAACCGGCCAGCACCCAACCAGGTACCTGTCCCGATGGTAAAACACTCCGGCCCAAAAACCAAGGCCCTAGTAAAACTTTCTGAAGTACGAAGATTGCGCAGTTGCCAATCGTCATTGCCCTCAAAGCACACACAGGCGCCATACCCTCCGGGTCTGATGCACGACTAAGTGAGAATATTCTGCACATCTCCTTGACCCCATCGCCCGGGGTTAATCAGCAGCGGCACAGATCCCGTGACGCTTCATGCCAGCGCTTGGCATTATCCTCGGCGGTCGCGTTCAGTTTGTTGAGGTGCCGGTAATCGGACCCGGATGCCACCGGCGTTCTCAATGAGGTTGCCGGAGCGATTGAGCAATAACAAATGATGGCAACACAATTTGGGATCTCAACTCGCGAGAAGGATCTGAATTGGCGCTCAGGGTTTGCGGTACGCGTCTGACCTTGAGCTGACTGCCAGCACGGTGACCATCATTTGCCGTCCATCAATGCGGTAAATCACTCGATAGGTACCGCGTCTGGCACTGTGTCGGTCATCAAGTGGCGCCATGAGTTGTTTGCCCACGCGTTACGAGTTCTCCAGTAGCGGCCCGATGATAAATTCATATGCGGCGAGGGCGACGGATGTCGGAAGCCCTTCAAGCACCTTTTTTACGCGCACGCATTGCGGCGGCAAGCGAATCAGCCTCTTCGACACGACCGGCCGCTAGGTCAACTTCAGACGCTGTGAGATCTCGGATGAGGGTTTCATCGGCCAGTACAGCGATGGTTTCTTCAAGTCGTTCGAGGTCATCCGGAGACATAATCACCGCCGATGCCTTGCCATGCACGTTTTCGTGAGGAAATGTCGGTCTCCCGCATCGCATTACAACAGGGCATTACTTCACAACATTCGCCAAGAACACGTTGACGCTCAATGCTGCTTGGGTGCAACCCAAGTTAGCAAGCTGCACGCTTGCAACCCCATCGCCCATAAATTTCGACGGAACATCGACTAGGGGACAATTTCGGTGGCCGGATCCAAGCTATTGAAAAGTAGCATTAAAGAAATCAAGAGTTGTGAATACTGCCGGCCAAGAAACGTGTATTCTGTCAGTTGAAACTTGTGATTCTTGTAATTTGAGGGGAGTTGTCATGGCTAGTCCACACCCAAAACGAGCGTATATGCCGCGGCTGGCGGACACCATGCTCGGCTCCGGACTTCACGCAATGGGCGCCGTCCTCATTGAGGGAATGAAGGGCTGCGGCAAGACCTCGACCGCCCGTCAGCTCGCCGCGAGCGAGGTCCTGCTCGACTCCGACCCCAACGCGATTAGGCGCGCCGAACTTGACCCCCGGTTACTCCTCGATGGTGACACCCCTCGCCTGCTCGATGAATGGCAACGCACGCCTCAACTGTGGGACGCCGTCCGCCGCGTCGTCGACGATCGCGGGCTGCCCGGGCAATTCATTCTCACCGGCTCAGCCACACCCAAGGACGACATCCCCAGACACTCAGGCGCAGGTCGTTTCGCCATCGTCGGTATGCGCACCATGACCCTGTCCGAGAAGCAGGTCACCACACCCACCACCTCGGTCACTGATCTTCTGCGCGGCGTCACGCCGGCTCCGACAAACTGCCCGATGGAAGTGCGCGAATACTTACACCACATCACTGTCGGCGGATGGCCCGCACTCATCGGAGCGAACGAGGCCACCGCGCGCACATATCTCGACGGATACCTCAACATCATCATTGACCACGACATTGACGAGGTCTCCGGGGCAACCCGCAACCCCCGCCTGGTGCGCCTCTTCCTGCACGCCTACGCGCAAATGGTGTCACAACCTGCCACCGTATGCGCCATCCTCGAGCGAGCGCGCGATGACGCGCATAACGAATCCAATGCGCCCTCCCGCCACGTTGCCAATCCGTACCTGGACGCGTTGCGCAGAATGCTGATCGTCGATGAAGTGCCCGCCTGGGACCCTTCAGTACGGTCATCCAAACGCCTGATCACTACACCCAAACGACACCTAGGCGATCCGTCGCTGGCCACCTCGCTCCTGCAAATGTCCCCCGAG
>CAMBQX010000107.1 GCA_945870085.1 Bifidobacterium breve
CATCATTGGCATCATTTTCTTAGTGGTGCAGTTGTCGGTAGGTAGCCGCCGGCTACATGACACCGGCAGATCAGGTTGGCTGCAGTTACTGCTAATTATCCCGTGTGTGGGATTCATTATCTTGATTATCTTCTGGGCTCAGGCATCAAAGCCGGGCGATAATGCGCACGGTCCAGCTCCCGCCTAGTTCGGCTTTCCAAGTGAAGGGGCCCGGTCAACTGACCGGGCCCCTTCACATTGGGTTTGCAGTTAGTTACCGGAAGTAGCGCCAGCAGCAACCACGATGACCAACCAGAAAATGAAGGGTTAAAATTTGGGCGGGGTCAATTCGGACAATTCAATTCACCATTCTTTGAGTTAGTTAGTCGAATTGAGATCAGGATAAGCGCAGTGCTAGCTCGGACACTAAGCCGTCGGAAGCGGCTTCAATCATGCGCAGCACGGTTAGAAAATCATCCATGGTGCCGTGATACGGGTCGGGCACATCAAGGGCGGGGTCTGGTTCAACAATGCCGCTTAGTGCCGGATCAAAAGACCGCATCATCCGGAGTTCAACTTGGGCGCCACTAATTTCGATTAGCGCAGCCACGTCGGCGAAATTATTGGTATCCATCACCAACGCAAGGTCAATATCGGCGAACCAACTTGGGGTGATCTGTCGCGCCGTGTGGTCAAGCTCGTAGCCGTACTGAGTCAACGTGGTGATGGATTTGACGTTTGCCCCTTGGCCAAGATGCCAATCCCCGGTGCCGGCGGAGTCGACGCTGACCAATGCGGTGAGGCCGGAGGCGGCGAGGCGATCGCGGAGCACCGCCTCCCCTATCGGGGAGCGGCAAATATTACCTAGACAGATGACGGTGACTTGGTATGGCTTGGGCACGGGTTGAGGGTACCTATTCTGGAATAAATTTGTTATCCACAGCCTGGGGATAGGGAATTTGTGCGGACCGCACTGGAACGGCTCTGGCCCATTTGTGTCATCCCCAGGCTGTCCCCAAGGGATTACAGATCAGGAGCAGGTGGTCCCCAGCCACTCCACACCCTCATCCACAAGGTGGTTGGACAGGGCCGGCGCCGCGCCCATACGTTACGTCAGACCTACCTGTTAGAACAGGTAAATGGTGATGGAATGGTGTTCGGAAGGGAGGCCTAGATGAGTGTCGTTGAGTTGCCCCTTCCCGTTGAGCACCGGGCCCAGGACCGCACCCCACCTAATGACGTTGCCGCCGAGCAGTCGGTCCTAGGGGCCATGCTGTTGAGCAAGGACGCCATCGCCGACGTAGTCGAGACAGTCCGCGAAGCTGATTTCTATCGTCCCGCACATCAAACTATTTACGGGGCAATTCTTGATTTATACAGCAAGGGCGAGCCGGCCGATGCTGTCACCATTGCCGCTGAGTTAACCAAGAACGGCGATATCGCGCGCGTTGGTGGGGCCCCGTACCTCCACACGTTGGTGTCACTGGTGCCAACCGCAGCAAATGGCAACTACTACGCCCGTATCGTGCGTGAGCAGGCGATCTTGCGCCGCCTGGTTGAAGCTGGCACGCGCATTGTCAGCATGGGTTACACCGGTACCGGTGATGTTGACGAAATGGTTGATAGAGCACAAGCTGAGGTCTACGACGTCACCGATCGGCGCATGAGTGAGGATTACAGCCCACTGCGCGACATCATGAATGACGCCCTAAGTGAGATTGAAGCAATCTCAAATCGCGGCGGTGAAATGATCGGGGTGCCAACAGGGTTTGTTGATCTAGATTCATTAACGAACGGTCTGCACCCGGGCCAATTAATCATCTTGGCGGCTCGGCCCGCGCTCGGTAAATCAACTCTTGGTCTAGATATTTGCCGTAATGCTTCCATCAAACATGGTTTGAGTAGCGTCATCTTCTCACTCGAAATGAGCCGCAACGAAATCGTCATGCGTCTCCTTTCAGCCGAAGCCCAGATCCCCTTGCACCACATGCGTTCGGGCACAATGAGCGAAGGCGACTGGGCTAAGTTGGCCAGCAAGATGGGCACGGTCAGTGAAGCACCTTTGTTCATTGACGATTCACCGAACATGACCTTGATGGAGATCCGCGCCAAGTGCCGCCGCCTTAAGCAGCGTCATGATCTGCGCTTGGTAGTTGTCGACTATTTGCAGCTCATGACAAGTGGCAAGCGTGTCGAAAGCCGTCAGCAAGAGGTTTCGGAGTTCTCCAGATCACTTAAATTGCTCGCCAAAGAACTTGAAGTACCCGTAATAGCAATCAGCCAGTTGAACCGAGGTGCTGAACAGCGCCAAGATAAGCGACCGATGCTCGCAGACCTTCGTGAATCGGGTTCTCTGGAGCAAGATGCCGACGTCGTTGTGCTACTGCACCGTGAGGATGCTTACGAACGCGAATCACCACGGGCCGGTGAAGCCGACTTCATCATTGCCAAACACCGCAACGGCCCAACAGGCGTAGTCACAGTTGCGTTCCAAGGCCACTACAGCCGTTTCGTCGATATGGCGCAAATATAGGTTCACCGCACTGTAATATCCGCTGACATGGCCCAAGAATCACCAGAAAACGCTCCAGAAGTCATCATGTTCGTGCGCCATGGTGAAAAACCAGGTGAAGGCACCGAGCCACATGGTGTTAACGCAGAAGGTAAACATGACGGTCATTCACTTTCGGTATTGGGTTGGACCCGCGCCGGCGCGCTAGCTGGCTTTTTCGCCCATGCACCATCGCCGGCTCATCCGAACGTCGTGAAGCCCGAACGGATTTTGGCAACGAGGCCAACACCCGATGCAAAAAGTAAGCGCGAGATTGATACCGCAACACCTACCGCCCGACGACTTAATCTAGAGATTGAAGACGATCACACCCACGGAAATGAAAAAAACCTGGTAGCTGAAGTACTCGGCCGCCCCGAATCCACCCTGATCGTCTGGCACCACGGCACCATGTCGAAAATTGTGCGGCACTTCCCGGTGGTAAATAAGGAAGATATCCCGCACCGTTGGCCCGATGAGAGATTTGACTTAATTTGGGTTCTAGTGCGACAACCCGGTGACGAACTGGTATATCGTTTTGTTGTGGTGCCGCAGATGCTACTGGCTGACGACTTAGAAACTGGATGAGATTACCCTGATGAGCGACAGTCAGGGCGAGATTAAAATACCGAAGACTCCGCGTACTCCCACAGAGGCCGCAGCTCACCGTGCCAAAAAAAGAAAGAAAAAGAGAGAGTGAAGCCGCAGGCTCTGGCCGCAATCACAATATCAGTTTTTTTATGTTGGCTAGGTAGCACAGTTTTCATTGCGTCACATCAGGTGGTAGCCGCGCAATTAGGTATCAGCAACCTTGAAGTGACTCTGGCACTCGCAAGTTACTCGGTCGCGCTTATCATGGTCGCAATTGCAGGTGGCCGATTATGCGACATCATCGGCCGCAAACGGATGTTCATCATTTCCGGCCTAGTATTTTCCGTAACAGCATTATGTGGAGTACTCATTGAAAACTTTTGGACTCTCCTGCTGGTTCGGGTACTTATGGGCCTGTGCGCGGGGCTAATTCTGACTTCGACAGGTGGGGTGTTAGTCACAACTATGTCCGGCAACATCCGCCATGACGGGTGGCTGCTGTGGCGTGGTGCGGGTATGAGCGGCATGGTCCTAGGCCCTGTTTTTGGCCCCGTCATAACGAGCGACTTCGATTGGCATACGCCTTTTCTCGCAAATGCACTGCTTATGTTGCTAGCGGTTGCCCTTGGGGCCTTGGGGATGAAGGAGAGCCGTGATGAAGACAGTACCTTCAGTTTTGGGCTCTTGGCCCCGACGGTTTTGCTGGGTTTTGGATTACTGAGCCCGTACTTGGTTCTGCTTCTTTTCAAGGAGCAGATCGAGAGCTGGCCATTGGTTGGCGCAGTAGTCGTGGGTGGGATCGCCTGTTTCATTGGATACTTCGTACTCAATAGGAAATATTCAAACAAACTATTTGATACCAACATCGTGACTCATAACCGTCGGATGTGGCTGACCGATATTTTCGGTGGAATCCATGTAGGCGCCCTTTTTGTAGTGATTGCCGCCTTCACCGTAATTCTGGATGCTGATACCAAATTCACTTCTACCTGGATTGGTATCGGAATGCTGCCGCTAGTTTTACCGTTAATTACTTTGCATTTGTTGGCGCACAGATTTAGAGAAAAGTATGGGCTCACAAGGCAAAAGGAAACAATAATTGGATGCGTACTTCTCACACTCAGCATGATTTGGTGGTTCGCGGTAGCGGTGAGAAACCCAAATTACTGGACGATACTTCCAGCCTTGATTCTCGTCGGCGCTGGCTTTGGTCTCATCCGGCTGTATGGACACATGGGTGTCATTAAGGTTACCGGCCAAAGATGGTCTTCAACTCTCTTCGGAACTCGAACTTTCAGCAATCACATAGGTGCGACGATTGGCGCAGTAGTAATCGGCTATGTGCTTGTTGCAGCTTCAATTGGCACTGAAACATTAGATCCGGCGGCGGCTAAGCAAGCCGGCCTGATCGCCAGCTTCTCTATGTTGGTCGTAATTGCTTCGTCGATCGTGTTCGCTGGCCTTAAGGCTGAACTCCTCGGGCTCGAAGATCCACATTGGCATGCGCCAAGATCTGCAGGCACAGGTGAGAGCTCCGAGGTGCGTGTGCTTTGATCTCAGCATGACCACAATTGATCGAGGCAAATTGTCCGGACTTTCAGAGCGGGAGCGAGTAGAGCATCTAGCTCGCACTCCGCTATCCCGAGCCGCCTATGAAGCCGCTGACCACCTCTTTGGCAGAGTCCCAATGACTTGGATGAATAAATGGTCAGGCGGATATCCCGTCTCGATGGCTTCGGCTCATGGCAACCGCATCGTTGATCTAGATGGAAACGAGTATGTGGATTTTGCCTTGGGCGATACCGCAGCAATGGCCGGGCATTCACCTGACGCCACGGTAGCTGCCGTAACCCAGCGTCTAGCCGTCGACGGTGGCATCACCACGATGCTGCCAAGCTTGGATGCTGAATGGGTTGGCGCCGAACTGACTCGGCGTTTCGGGTTACCGCTGTGGTCGTTCGCCCTCAGCGCCACTGACGCCAATCGGTGGGCATTGCGCATTGGTCGACTAGTCACCGGGAAACCGAAGGTTCTAGCGTTCTCATATGGGTACCACGGTGCCGTCGATGAAACCTTTGTTGTGTGTGGTCCAGATGGTGAACCAGAAGCAAGGGGCGGAAATGTCGGGCCACCGGTGCCGATTGCGGATACCACCCGAGTTGCCGAGTTCAACGATTTAGCATCGGTTGAGCGCGCCTTAGCTCACGGTGATATTGCTGTGGTGATAACCGAGCCCGCGCTCACCAATATGGGCATCGTGCTACCTGAGCCGGGTTTTCTTGACGGCCTACGCGCCCTGTGCACGCAATATGGCGCCCTCCTATTAATTGATGAAACACATACTTTCTCTGCGGGCCCAGGTGGGTGCACTCAAGCTTGGAATCTGAAGCCAGACCTCTTTGTGATCGGCAAGAGCATCGGCGGCGGTGTCCCGTGCGGCGCCTTTGGGATCACCAACGAAATTGCTGAAGCCATTCGCAAAAATCTTGACGCTGACCTCGTCGATGTCGGTGGGGTGGGTGGCACACTGGCCGGCAATGTTCTGTCAACAGCAGCCATGCGGGCAACTTTGGGAGAGGTACTAACCGCGCCCGCATTTGAACACATGATTGCCATGGCAACTAGATTCACTGCTGGTGTTGAGCGAGTAATTCTGGAAACAAAAGTGCCTTGGTCAATAGTGCAACTGGGTGCGCGGGCCGAGTATCTATTCACGAGCCCGGCACCCAAAAGTGGCTCGGCATCGGCTCTGGTTGAGGACGAAGAACTTGAGGACTACCTACATCTTTTCATGTCTAACCGCGGCTTGTTGATGACACCATTTCACAATATGGCGTTGATGTGCCCGACAACATCTTCGGCCGATGTTGACCTGCACACTGCTTTGTTTACCAAAGCGATTGGTGACCTAATTAACTAACTTCCAGCTTTTACTGAAAGTAA
>CAMBQX010000108.1 GCA_945870085.1 Bifidobacterium breve
GGGGCCTACGTCACCCCGCTATAGATATTCACACCGGCGGTCCGGTACCTGCTGGATCCGTCATTTCTGGGCCGGTACCTGCTGGATCCGTCATTTCTGGGCCGATTTTTGACGGTTTCAGCAGGTCAAAGGTGCGGGCACCCGGGATGTGGCAAGGCGCCGGGCAAAGGCTTTAGGTTAGGTGCGATACCTGATGGCCGCGGCCAAGAAGGTGCCGATCAAGTTGGCATCGGCAATCCGTCGATCCGGGTGTTCTGGATGCCATTGCACCCCGAGACAAAAGTCTGCGCTGGTGTCCTCACAAACTTCAATAGTGCCATCCGCTGCCCACCCGGTCACCGTTAAGTCGCCGGGGCTATCGATGCCCTGGTGGTGCGAAGAGTTCACGGTGGTAGCCGTGGTTCCCATCACTTGCGCAATGAGCGAGCCGGGGGCGAAAGATGCTTCATGGTCAACGAACTGCCCGGGCGCCTCACGGTGCACAGTTGCTAACCCCAGGTCGGGTAAATTTTGAATTAACGTGCCGCCATGGGCCACGGCCATGATCTGCAATCCGCGGCAAATACCTAGCACCGGCATCCCCCGCTCGCGAGCGCCGCGGTAGAGCACGGTTTCGGATTCATCCCTTGACTCGCGGGGAGTATCGGCGCTCGAATGAGGTGTCGCACCATAACGCCGCGAATCAACATCGGCACCGCCCACCAGCACCAATCCGTCAAGGCGATCAAGTGCGTTGGCATTGCTCGCCGGCGGCAACAACACGATGCTCGCACCTGCCTCTTGGAAGAGGTCGAGATACCAGTGCGGTAGGGCAGCGGCCTGGACATCCCAGGCCCCCCACTTGGCCTGCTCGAAGTACACCGAGACACCGACCACGGGGGCTGACATCGAGGCCGGCATTGGGCAATGCTCTCACGAGGATGAGGACGTGCCGTAGATTCCCCCATTATGCAATCGGATTTGTCATCACTTCTAGTTATTGTTGCGATCTCCGCCGTGGTACCACTAATAGTTGGACTCACGCGTATTCGGGTAGCCGAGGTGGTGCTACTACTAGCCGGTGGCATCATCTTTGGCCCACACGCCCTCGGCTTGATTCAAGTGGATTCCGCGATCAATCTGCTTTCGGAAATGGGCCTAGGCCTGCTCTTCTTCGTCGCTGGCAATGAGCTCGAACGCCGCGCCGTCTCGGGCAAGAGTGGGCGGTTGGCCGCAATTGGGTGGGGCACATCAATTCTGCTCGCGGGTCTAGTGACCGGGGGCCTGTACGCCCTGGGCTTTATCCAAGACTATTTGGGTATTGCTATTGCCCTGACTACAACCGCCTTAGGCACGCTGCTGCCACTCTTACGAGATGCCGGTGAATCAAAAACTCGCTTTGGACTCCTCTTCATGGGCGCCGGAGCCTGGGGAGAGTTCGGCCCGATTATCGCCATCGCTGTTTTGTTCGGCGCACAGTCTTCATTTTTCGCGCTTCTCTCGTTAGCGGGTTTTGCAATCCTTGCACTTCTTATTGCCGCCTTACCAAGTCGGCTGAACAGCCCGAGACTTCAGGCGGTGTTACGTCGCGGATATCGCACCAGCTCGCAAACCGCAGTGCGAATCACCATGCTGCTTCTTGTGTTCCTGTTGACCATGGCATCCGACTTTGGCCTTGATGCAGTTCTGGGTGCATTCATCGCCGGCATCATCGTCCGCCGCGTCGCACCTCATAGTGAGGAATCCAAACTGCACAATCGAATTGATGGCATCGCATTCGGATTCTTCATTCCGATTTTCTTCATCGTGTCCGGAGCCAATCTTGACATCATCTCGATCATCAAGAATCCAACCACTCTCTTGGTGTTCTTTGTTCTGCTGCTATTCGTTCGCGGACTCCCTCAGTTCTTTATCTACCGAAAAATGATCCCGGATGTTTTCCAGCGCGGCCGATTTGCGCTACTGGTCGCTACCGGACTGCCGATGATCGTGGCGATTACAACGCTAGAAGTCGAATCAGGAGCAATGCTGCCCAAGAATGCCGCCGGGTTGGTTGGCGCGGGCGCCCTTTCGGTATTGGTGTTCCCGCTCGTAGCCAACGCTCTCGGCAAGAAAGTAAAAACTCCGCTACCGGACGACGTTACTGTCGACAAGTGAGAAATGCTGAACTAAAGCGGCGTAGGCCGCGTGAAGTGCTGACCTAAAGCGGCCTAGACCGCGTGAAGTGCTAAACCCTAGCTGCGTAGACCGCATGTAGTGCTATACCAGCTGCCACCGAAGCATTAAGTGACTCCGTATCGCTGCTCATATCGATTCGAGCGAGCCAATCACAGGTCTCACCGACTAAGCGCGAAAGCCCTTCGCCCTCAGCCCCAATCACAATGACAACACGATCTGTCAAGGTATCAGCGGGTAACCCAGCTAAAGAGGTGGCGCCATCAGCGGCTAACCCGATAACCGTAAAGCCTTTCTTCTGCAATGCCTGCAGCGCACGAGTCAGGTTCGGTACCTGAGCAACCGGTACTCGCGCCAGCGCACCGGCTGATGTCTTCCAGGCTCCTGCGCTAATACCGGCCGCACGCCTCGTGGGGATAACGATGCCATCGGCCCCAAAAGCTGCCGCCGAGCGCGCCACTGCGCCAAGGTTACGCGGGTCGGTAACACCATCAAGTGCAACAAGGAGCGTGCCTCCACTCACCGAGGCAAGGTCGGCATAGTCATAAGGTGGCATCGTTAGAACTAAACCTTGATGTACCGCGTCGTGGGTCATCACGTCGAGATCGGTTCTAGAAATCTCAAACATCGGCACGTTTTGCGCAACCGCTAACCGCAAAGCCTCACGCAGACGATCATCGGCATCCATCTTTATCTGAACATAAAGTGCTTTCGCAGGCACTTTCGCGCGCAAGGCTTCAACAACTGAGTTGCGGCCGATAAGAAGGTCAGCAGTGTCTCGTGTGCGACCACTGGATGGGCGGGCAGTCTTTTTAGCCGTATCTTGAATCCGGACCGAGGCACGCTCCTTGCGCCCAGCTGGATGATGTGGACGTTCGACAGCCTTTGGCGTTGGACCTTTGCCTTTGAGTTGCTTGCGACGCTGACCACCCGAGCCCACTGTGGCACCCTTTTTACTGCCGTCATTTCGCATCGCGCCACGACGTTGTGAATTACCGGCCATGACTACTGCTCCAAAGTCCAGCGGGCACCTTGGGGGGTGTCCTCGATGCGAATACCGATGGCATCAAGCCCATCGCGGATGGCATCAGACGCCGCAAAATCCTTGCGAGCCCGAGCTTCTTGCCTTTGTTGCAGAGCTACCTGCACCAGCGCATCGATTACCGATTCAGTATCAGCATGGCCCGCTCCCACCCACGGCTCAGACCAAGGGTTGAGCCCGAGCACTTCGAGCATTGCAATAGTCGCATAGAAAGCATCGCCAACCAAACCCGCGTTCTTCTCGGTTAAAGCTGCGTTTCCATTTCGCACCGTCTCGTGCAAGACAGCAAATGCCTGCGGAACCGATAAGTCGTCGTCCATGGCGGCATCAAAGGCCTCTGGCCGCGCCGACGGATTTGGCGAAAGGAGCAGCGGATCGCCGCCGAGGAACTCGTGGCTGCGTTGCAGGAAGCCTTCGATTCGACGAAAACCTTGCCCGGCATCATTAACAGAATCGTCGGAGTACTCAAGCATTGATCGGTAATGCGCACCCACCAAGTAGTAGCGCAATTCGATTGGGCGAACTCTCTTGACGATTTCGTCGACAAGCAGTGAGTTGCCAAGTGACTTGCTCATTTTCTCGCCGGCGGTCGTGACCCAGGCATTGTGAAGCCAGTAATTTGCGAATTTATCACCGGCAGCCTTCGACTGCGCGATCTCATTTTCGTGATGCGGGAAAATAAGGTCTAGGCCACCACCGTGGATATCAAAATGCGAGCCTAGGTACTTCTCTGCCATTGCTGAACACTCAATGTGCCAACCGGGTCGGCCAGGGCCCCATGGGGTATCCCAGTACGGTTCACCAGGCTTGGCTGATTTCCACATAGCAAAATCGCGGGCATCACGTTTGATCTGCGCCTCTGAATCAGGAGATGCCAACATATCGTCGATACGCTGTCCACTTAATTTGCCGTACCCCTCAAATGCGCGCACGTCAAAATAAACATCGCCGTTCATCGCATAGCCATGACCGACTGCGATCAACCGCTGCATCATTTGAATCATTTCGGGGATGTGGCCGGTGGCGCGAGGCTCATAGGTTGGCGGCAGGCACCCAAGCGCGTCGTAAGCGCGACTGAATGCGCGTTCATTGCGCATGGCTACCACCCAATACGGCACATCATCATGGCCCGCGTTATGGATGATCTTGTCGTCAATGTCGGTGACATTACGAATGAAAGTGACGTCAAATCCTCGAGCAGTTAGCCACCGACGCAACACGTCAAATGCGACCCCGCTGCGGATGTGGCCAACATGGGGCGGCGCCTGAACGGTGGCCCCGCATAGATAAACACCGACCTTGCCAGGGGCGATAGGCACGAACTCACGCACTGACCGCGTGGAAGTGTCATAAAAAGATAGGGAAGGCGGCACAGGCGAAGGCTACCGCAGCAGCGTGACGATCTTTTTTGGAGTAATACGAACGACCACCCGCACGTTATCGGTGCCGTCGTCCATGGGGTAGCGATCAAGGCCCATATAAGCCTTAGCGGCACGGTCGATCAGCTCACGGCCGCCCTCTTCTGTCATGGTGGCGGTGCCCCGAACCTCGACATATGAGTACGGGGCCTCCTTGGGGTAGACCAACAAAGTGACCTTGGAGTTCTTCTCGATATTTAGGTGCTTTCTGCGACCCTTAACCGTGGAGACCAGAAGTTCTTCGCCGTCGCGCTCAACCCAAACCACAGACAGGTGCGGTTGACCATCAGGGAGCATCGTGGCGATTGTCGCGAACTCAGGAGCGTCAAACCAGGGCTTTACTGAATCAGGGATTTGGGTTGTCATAGCCAAAAGTCTAGATCTCGTTGTCAGAGGAGGAGACAGTGGCAATGGCCATCGCCGCCAAACCCTCGCCGCGGCCGGTTAGCCCAAGGCCGTCGGTGGTGGTGCCGGAGACATGCACCGGGGCACCGATCGCTGCCGAAAGCACATCTTGGGCTTCTTGACGCCGAGAACTTACGCGCGGTTGATTGCCGATAATTTGCACACTGGCGTTGCCGATAACGAATCCTGACTTACGCACCAACCCAGCGACCTCAGATAACAGGGTTACCCCAGATGCGGCCGAGTACTTTGGATCCTCCGTGCCGAATACTGATCCCAGATCACCCAGGCCGGCAGCACCCAAAAGGGCATCACAAATTGCATGTGCTGCAACATCGGCATCCGAGTGCCCGCTCAGGCCAATGGCATCAGGCCAAAATAAACCAGCAAGCCATAGCGGCCTGCTTGAATCGAATGCGTGTACGTCAACCCCGATGCCCACCAGAGGGATCGAGAAGTTTCGATTGCTAGACGGCACCCGAAGCCCGCCGCTTCGCTAGTAACGCTTCGGCCAAAATAAGGTCTATCGGACGCGTGACTTTGAAAGCTTCCTCGTGCCCCGCAATAACGTGCACTGTTACTCCCATGCGCTCAACCATGCCAGCATCGTCAGTAATTACAGTTTCATCGATATCCAAAGCGGCATGCGCCGCTTGCAGAACATCACGCGCGAACCCCTGTGGTGTTTGGATAGCGCGAAGTGATGACCGCGGCGGTGTCGCAATGACATCCGAGTTAGCGTTCACTTCTTTTACCGTATCGACCATCGGCACACCCGGCACCACCGCATGGTGGCCTTGCCGCACCGCCGCGACAACAGCACTCACCAACTCCGGTGGAACAAGTGGGCGGGCTGCATCATGAACGAGTACCACATCAACGTCAGCGGGAAGACCAATCAAAGCCCGCGCAACAGACTCTGGTCGAGTGTCGCCTCCGGCAACGACACTGACATCAGCGTTGAACTGCTGCTGCACCAGCAATGCACTAACTTCGTCAACGCTTTCGGCCGGCACTGC
>CAMBQX010000109.1 GCA_945870085.1 Bifidobacterium breve
CTGGCTGTTTAGCAGTGTGGTGCGAGCAGATCTCGAAAGTGATTGCGTGCCGTGGGCCCACGCCTCGATTTCCGGTTGGATTTTGGATCCAGATCGCAAAAAGATGAGTAAGTCCAAAGGCAATGTGGTAACGCCAATGGGTCTACTAGACGAATACTCCTCTGATGCGGTGCGCTATTGGGCAGCATCTGGGCGCCCAGGCACCGACACCGCATTCGATGTCGGCCAGATGAAGATCGGCCGTCGCCTTGCAATCAAGATTCTCAATGCCAGCAAATTCGTCCTAATGCTCGAAGCCACCGCGAATGACACCGCCATCACCGAACCGGTTGATAAGGCGCTGCTCGCGCGCCTGGCAATCACGGTGCAAAATGCGACAACCGCCTTTGATGACTTCAACTACGCCAAAGCCCTTGAAGTGACTGAGTCGTTTTTCTGGAACGTCACCGATGACTACGTCGAGTTAGTAAAAGAGCGTGCCTACGGTGCACAAGGTGATGCCAAAGCCGAGTCGGCCAAGGCTACGTTGGCCACCACTCTGAAGACTTTGCTCGGGTTGTTCGCGCCATTCATGCCATTTGTCACCGAAGAGGTCTGGAGTTGGTGGCAGGTGGGCTCGGTGCACAGGTCAACTTGGCCAACGAGTGACACTCTTGAAGCAATATCCAAAGGCCAAGACCCCAAGTTGCTCGACGATCTGGCCGTCGCAATTTCTGGTATCCGTAAAGCCAAGAGCGATGCCAATGTCTCGATGCGGGCCAAACTCAGTCAAGCCACGATCACCGCACCTAGTGAGGTACTCGACCGCCTGCAACTTGCCGCCGAGGACATCAAGGCCGCCGGGTGCATCACGCAGTTGCTGCTAGAAAGTGGCGATCAACTGAGTGTCACTGCAGTACTCGCACCGGACTAGGCCAGCAAACTTTCGGGGCTGACAACCCCGAGGCCGGGAACGTTCATGCGAGTAAAGCCAGCATCGCGGGTGAGTAATCGATCGGCGAACTCAACGGCGTGAGCGGCAACGATGTAATCGGGCAGTATCCGTGTTCTATCTTTCTGCGACCTGTGTCGCCAAATTTGGCCGGCGCTGATTGCTCCTTTTGTATCAAGTGCGGTTATGCCCGCGTCAATTCCGCTGAAAAACTTCTGGGCCGCCTCTGCCTGAGGAAAGTATCCAGCGACTTCGGCGATTACGACCGAGCAGATAACGACTGCACCTTGCATAGATGAAGAAGTCAAAGCAGCAGCTGAATCAGCTGCGAATTCATGATCATTGAAGAGAATGTCAATCAGGATATTTGAGTCAATAGCGGTGGTTATCATTCATCCCACGCACGGACAGGTCGCACCTCACGCATTATTTCGTCCGTCGAGCGACCATCCGCAAGAATGCCAACGAATTGGGACCAGTCCACCGGCGAGAACTTTTTTCGACCTATGAATTCGTTGCCTCGCACCTCAAACTCCAACGCATCCCCCGGCTCAATCCCGAGTGCATCACGGACACGCTTTGGAATCGTGATCTGCCCTTTACTTGACACGGTTCCCGCCACCTCCAAATAGTAAAGAATTTAGCCCCAAAAGTAAAGGATTTTGAGATCCTGCTAAGAGTGTGGCTAGAACAGCCGATCCAATCAATACCCCTGTCAGCTTCTGTGTGACTAATGGCAGCCTAAATTACAACTGTGGGAAACCTGCGGCTCACTTGACGCATCCCGTGCATACAGGAGATCACGCACCTGCGCACAGTTCAGCGTGGGGTGCTGAAAAACTAAGCGGACTTCTCGCCGCGCACCCGACGGGGGGCCTCGCGCGGCACCAATGTCGGATTAACGTTGTCGCGCACGACCTCACCGGTGATTACCACCTTGGCAATATCAGAGCGGCTAGGTACGTCATACATCACATGCAGCAAGACTTCTTCGAGAATGGCTCGTAGGCCACGGGCACCGGTACCCCGCAGCAAAGCCAGATCGGCAATTTCATCAAGGGCCTCGGGCTCGAATTCAAGTTCGACACCATCAAGATTAAATAGCCGCTGATACTGCTTAACCAACGCATTTTTCGGCTCGGTTAGAACGGCTACCAAAGCAGCGCGATCTAGTTTGGATACCGAGGTGAAGACGGGCAACCGGCCGATGAACTCGGGGATCATGCCGAACTTCAGAAGATCTTCGGGCATCACATGAGAGAAAATGTCGTCGGGGTTGACGTCGGTGGATTCGATCCGCTCACCCTCAACGATGTCGAAGGTGAACCCAACACGTTTTTTGCCAAGGCGTTGTTCAATGATGTGATCAAGACCAGAGAATGCGCCTCCCACGATGAACAGCACATTGGTGGTGTCGACCTGGATGAACTCTTGATGCGGGTGCTTGCGCCCACCCTGAGGTGGCACCGAAGCAGTCGTGCCTTCCAAAATCTTAAGTAGAGCCTGCTGCACGCCTTCACCGGAAACATCGCGAGTGATCGAAGGGTTTTCGCTCTTGCGCGCCACCTTGTCGATTTCGTCAATATAAATAATGCCGGTTTCAGCTTTCTTGACGTCGTAGTCGGCTGCCTGAATAAGTTTCAACAGAATGTTTTCGACGTCCTCACCTACATAGCCCGCCTCGGTGAGCGCGGTGGCATCAGCGATAGCGAATGGCACATTTAACATTCGGGCCAAAGTCTGGGCCAACAAAGTCTTGCCCGAGCCCGTTGGGCCCAGTAGCAAGATATTCGACTTGGCGAGTTCAACCTGATCATCCTTGGGCTTATCGCCGGTTTCGGCTTGGACCCGCTTGTAATGGTTGTAGACCGCGACCGAAAGCGATTTCTTGGCAATATCTTGACCAATTACATACTGATCCAAGAATGCGTAGATTTCGCGCGGCTTGGGGAGCTCACCAAATTGCGAATCGGTGGCCTCGTGAAGTTCTTCCTCGATGATCTCGTTGCACAGGTCAATACATTCATCACAGATATACACCCCGGGGCCGGCAATTAGTTTCTTGACCTGCTTTTGGCTCTTACCGCAGAAGGAGCACTTGAGCAGATCACCGCTCTCGCCAATACGTGCCATGGCGGGGCTCCCTTCATATTGGTGGCGACCGGACGCCAAATTACCCAGCGGGGATCTGGGCTACCCCGACCGTACCCTGTTGGAGCAGTACTCGCACGACATTGGCGCGCACTTAACTCTCAAGCGGCCCTTTAGGCTTGATTAGGCTTATTCAGGCTTTACGCGAGGCGATAACCGCATCAATAATGCCGTACTCCTTGGCATCGGCTGCCGTCAGAATTTTGTCGCGTTCGATGTCCTTGGCGACTTCCTCCGGGGTGCGCCCACTGTGCTTAGCGAGCATGCCTTCCATCTCAAGCCGCATACGCAGGATCTCATTGGCCTGAATCTCAATATCTGAGCCCTGGCCGCCACCTTCGGTATATGGCTGGTGGATCAAAATGCGCGCATGCGGCAGGGCGAAGCGTTTGCCCGGGGTGCCGGCAGCAAGTACCACTGCGGCGGCAGATGCGGCCTGCCCAAGGCATACCGTCTGGATCTGCGGCTTGACGAATTGCATCGTGTCGTAAATCGCGGTCATCGCGGTGTAGGAACCACCGGGTGAATTTATGTAAATCTGGATATCGCGATCAGGGTCCATCGACTCTAAGCACAGTAACTGGGCCATGACATCGTCGGCTGAAGCGTCGTCGATCTGCACACCCAAGAAGATGATGCGCTCTTCGAACAACTTGGTGTAAGGGTTGTGGGTGCGCTCACCATTGGCGTGACGCTCCCGAAACTCAGGGAGGATATAGCGGCTTTGCGGTGTGAACAGGTGGCTCACGGGGTTTCTCCCTTGACTTTGCGGGTCTTGACCGGTGGGGCGTCTGCGGCCGAGCTATATACGTGGTCAATTAAGCCGTAGACCTTGGCATCTTCTGGAGTAAACCAGCGGTCACGGTCAGAGTCGGACTCAATCTGCTCCAAAGTCTGACCACTGTGCTCGGCAATTAACTGGGCCATGCGCTTCTTGATAAAGAGCATCTGCTCGGCTTGAATCTTGATATCGCTGGCCGTGCCACCGATACCACCGAGTGGCTGATGCATCATGATGCGCGTGTTCGGGGTCGCATAACGTTTTCCGGCAGCACCAGCACAGAGCAAGAACTGGCCCATCGAGGCCGCCAAGCCCATGGCAATAGTGGTGATGTCGTTTGGGATCAACTGCATGGTGTCGTAAATGACCATGCCGGCGGTAATTGAGCCACCTGGTGAGTTGATATAAAGCGTGATGTCTTTGTCGGGATCCTCTGCTGCGAGCACCTGTAACTGCTTGGCGATGCGGTTGGAGTTTTCATCGCGCACCTCGCCCTCGAGCCAGATGATGCGTTCGCGTAGTAAGCGCTCATCGAGCATGTCGCCGAAACCGGTCATGCTGCCGCCGGTGCCACGTAACTCGGGCATTACTGCGCCCCTCTCGCCATTCAACCGATGGCTGTTCATCTCAATCTGGCTCAAAACATCTCCTTCATGGGACCGCATCAACTATGCATCTCTTCAGACCTTAACCTTGTCGGCCGGTCAGGTCTTCCCCAAATGCCAAGAGTTCGCCAGCAGCCGAACACCGCCCACTTGGGAGCACCGGCAATTACTCGTCGGCGGCTTCGGGGGCCGGGATTTCGGTGATCTGCGGACCCCTTAATTCAGCAGCTAAGGCCTTTAGATCCACCGGGTTGCCCGAAGCATCCACCACGGTGGCCTGTTCGAGCACCAAAGCCAGCGCCTTCGAGCGCCGAATGTCCTGAATTGCCATTGGCACCTGGCCGGCTTCGACCAGCGCCTGAGCGAACGCATCCGGTGCCAAACCATATTGCGGGGCCTGCTGAACTAACCAGGCCGACAATTCAGTTTCGCCTACCGATACCTCTTCGACCTCAGCAATTTTGTCGAGGATGAACTGGCTCTTTAGTCCAGCGCGCGCCTGCGACTCGACCTCTGCACGATGCTCTTCAGTTGCTTCATGGCCGTCGCCGAAATGATCAGAAACTTCGGCGGCAATAACTCCATCTGGCACGGGGATATCGATCTGTTCCATCAATACTTCGTGCAACTTGCCGCGGGCTTCAGCGCCCTGTTCAAATTTCTTGATGCGCACCAATCGGTTGCGGACGTCTTCACGTAGCTCGGCCACAGTGTCGAACTCCGAAGCCAGCTGCGCAAATTCGTCATCTAGGGCGGGCAGCTCGCGCTCACGAACCGAGGTGACCACCGCGGTCACCGTTAAGGTCACGCCAGTCCAGTCGCCATTTTCGGGAGTGAAATCGAAGGTGCGAGTTTCATCCTTCGCTGCACCCCGCATTGCATCATCAAAACCTGGGAGCATTCCATCGGTTCCTAGTTCATAGGACAACGCGGTGCCCGAGAGATCTTCAATTTCATCGCCTTGGTCGGTCGCACCAGAAATATCAACAAGCAGCACATCACCATCTGCGCAGACTCGATCAACTTCCGTAAGTGATGCGAAGCGGGTGCGCAATGCATCCACCTGGGTCGTGACTTCTTCTTCGCTCGGCATCGCATCGGCTACCTCTATGCGAAGTGATGCGAAATCAGGTAGCTCAAACTCCGGCCGCACATCAACCTCTGCGGTGAAGGCAAGGTTCTGACCATCTTCGATTGCGGTGACATCCACTTCTGGGCGGCCAACCGGTACCACGTTATTGGCGCGCAGGGCTTCTTCGTATGCCTTTGGCACCGCGTCGTTGATCGCCTCTTCGAGCACCGCGCCGCGGCCAACCCGCTGCTCAATTACTCGCGCCGGAACTTTACCTTTGCGAAAGCCCGGAACGTTAACCTGCTTGGCGATGCGCGAGTAAGCGATGTCCATGCTCGGCTTCAGTTCATCGAAGGGGACTTCGATGGTCAACTTGACCCGGGTAGGCGACAAAGCCTCGACGTCACTCTTCACAGCTGCTCATTCCATCGTGGTTGGCAAATCGGTTGTCGGGGCGGGGAGATTCGAACTCCCGGTCTCCTGCTCCCAAAGCAGGC
>CAMBQX010000110.1 GCA_945870085.1 Bifidobacterium breve
CGCAGTCGGTTTGCACGATCGGCAACGCCTAGGGTCGTCCAGGTTTCTGGGGCAGAAACACCCGCGGCCCAGATGGTCGTACCAGCGGGCAATACTTCACCTGATTTCAAGTGGACATCTGATTCATACATACGGTCGACGGCTGCATCGACTAAGACCACCGCGCCAATTTCTTCTAACTCAGATTTCGCATGAGCACTGGACTTTTCGTTGAATGACGGAAGTAACCTCGGCCCAGCTTCAACCAGGGTGACATGGCCAAACTCCGCCACCCGCGGGAATTCATGCTTCATGCTGCGTTGCAACTCGGCTACCGCGCCGGTAATTTCAACCCCGGTCGGGCCGCCACCTACGACAACTACTCGCAGTGCTTCTTTTGGTTTTAAGCCTACGTCGACATCCTCATAAGTGATAAGTAAGCGGCGGCGGATTTCACGGGCCTCTTGAATTGATTTCATCTGCAGCGCATTCTCAGCCACGCCGGCCACCCCGAAGGTGGCACCCACGCTACCGGTAGCCAGCACCAAATCATCCCAGCTGATTACCGTTGCATCAGCCAAGCGCAGGTTCTTTGCGAGCGGATCGATCCGAACCACCTCGCCGCGGCGGAAGTCGACGCCGGGGATTGCCGCCCGTACCGGGTAGGCGATGTCGTCCTCGGGTAGCCCACCGGTTGCCACCTGATACAGCAAGGGTGAAAAAGTTTGATACGGATTTCGATCAATGACCGTGACGTGGACCGCGGAGTTTTTTGCCAGTTCACGGGCACAGGTCAGCCCCGCGAAGCCCGCGCCCACAATTACGACCTGGTGCGAACTTTTCATGGGCTCAATCTATTCTGCTGTTGCCCAAAGCGCCGACTCAGGCCATAGCCTCGGTAAGTTCGAGCCACAAATTCTCCAGTGAAACTCTGGTAGCTTGTAATTCGAGCAGTTCGGCATTCAATGTCGCAATTGACTCAAAGTTAGTGGCATGCTCGACCAATTCAGCGTGAATCTCGTGCTCGCGTTTATCCAACTTCTCGATCTGCCGTTCGGTGCGGGTAATTGCCTTGGCCGCCACCCGCTGATCGGCCGCTGAGGTAACCGGCTTCGAAGACGCAGATTTAGTATTCGACCCTTGTGACCTGCGCACAGCCAAATACTCGTCGATCCCGCCGGTAAGGGAAGACAGCTTTCGGTCACCGTAAAGCCCGACAAAGTCATCACAAACTCGCTCGAGGAAATAGCGATCATGCGAAATCACCAATAGGGTGCCGGCGAAGCCATCCAGGAGATCCTCAAGTGCGGTCAGTGTCTCAACATCGAAATCGTTGGTTGGTTCGTCAAGAATCAGAACGTTCGGCCCGTTCATCAAGAGCCTGGTCAACTGCAAGCGGCGGCGCTCGCCACCCGATAGGTCACCGACTTGGGTCCATTGGGCGTCAGAGTTAAACCCCAAACTTTCACAAAGCTGCGAAGCAGATAACTCGCGGCCTTTACCCAGATCAACTCTGGATGCTACGTGCTCAACTGCTTCGAGAACTCGCCATTTCGGGTTCAATTCTTCAAGGTGCTGAGACAGGTAGGCGACTTTCACCGTGACACCGGTCTTCATAGCACCTTTGGACGGAGCCACCTCACCGACCAACAGGCGGATCAACGAAGTCTTGCCCGCACCATTAGAACCGATGATGCCTATGCGATCACCGGGGCCGATATTCCAGGTGCAGTGATCAAGGAGTTCAATCGGCCCATCGGCATTTTCTTGCCCAACCGTTAGGGTCGCGTCATTTAGTTCATAAACAGTTTTACCCAGCCTGGATCCGGCAAATGACAACAGTTCAACGCTGTCGCGCGGTGGCGGCTCATTGCTTATCAGTTCATTAGCGGCTTCGATTCGGAACTTTGGTTTCGTGGTACGCGCAGGTGCACCACGCCTTAACCAAGCCAACTCCTTGCGCATCAGGTTTTGTCGCCTCGCCTCACTTGCTGAAGCCTGACGAAAACGCTCAGCTTTGGCGAGCACGAAGGCCGAATAACCACCCTCGTACTCTTCGACCGCGCCGCCCACGACCTCCCAGGTGCGCTCACATAGTTCATCGAGGAACCAGCGATCATGGGTGACAATCACGACTGCGAGTTTGGACTGAGCTTTCAAGTAGTCAGCAAGCCAGGCGACTACTTCAACGTCGAGGTGGTTGGTCGGCTCATCAAGTAGCAACACATCAAGATCGGCAATCAAAGCGCGCGCCAGCTGCACACGGCGGCGCTCACCACCAGAAAGCCGTGCAAAAGTGCGAAGCAGTAGTGCCTCGTCGAAACCGCCGAGCAATCCGGTGAGCACTTCGCGGATCCGCGCGCTAGTCGCCCACTCGTGCACATCTTGCCCGGGCACGATGTAGTGACCCACTGTTTGATCCGGGTCAACCACCTCGGCCTGTGAGACTAAGCCGAGGGCGACATCCGAACCGATGGTTACCCGACCAGAATCCAGTGGCTCCAACCCGGCTAGCGCATGAAGCAGGGTGGTTTTGCCGGCGCCATTGCGGCCGACGACCGCTATGCGCTCGCCTGCGCCAACCCCTAAAGACACACCGTCAAGTAGTGGACGCTCGCCATATGACTTCGTTGCCGTTTCGACACTGATGAGATTCCTGATAGCCATATGGGGCAAGTGTACGGTTTCACTCATGCGCAGTCCGTGGGCCAAGGCGACGTCAACCGATCAAGTCGCCGCCGCTGCCCCAGATGCGCCAGGACCTGTGATGTACGGCAATGGGCTGCACCTACCGATCTCCCCAGCTCGCGTCCCAGAGATTCTCGAAACCCTGCGCGCTACCGACCTGCCAGACAATGACGGGATCTTCTGCGTAGATTGGGCCGGGATCAGAACCCGCATCGCCATGTTGCCCTGGGCGCCAATGCGATTTGCGGGCACCACACGCACCCGCATCCCGGTACCAAGTGATGGCTATCGGTCAGAAGCGGAGGAGTACGTCGGCCTCGCAATATCGCTGATCAATGAAAAAGAGACTTACCGGATTGTTGAAGTCGGCGCCGGCTGGGCACCTTGGGCCGTGATGGGGATCGTGTTGGCACGAAGGCAGGGTAAACGCGCATCGGGGATAGCGGTCGAAGCCGACCCGCTGCGCGCCACCTGGTGCCTGCAGCACGCTGCCGATAACAATGTGGATGCCGAGCTAATTAGCGGTACACCGATGCAGATAGCAGCAGCACTATCGGCAAGTACCGCCGAACTGCGGGTAGTGCAGGCCGCCGGCTGGGCATCACTTACCACCTTGCGCTTCCCGGTACTTGATGACGCTGACATGGGTGGCGCCGTTAATGAATCAGTGACACCAGAGATGGACTACCGCGGCGCGCATCTTGAGCACTTTGACGTCCCAACCGTGACCCTCAATTCCCTGCTCGGTGATGATGACTCAACCGACCTACTCCATGTTGACCTGCAGGGCATGGAGTTGGAAGTGATCTTGCCGGGCACCGAGTTGATCGAATCGAAAGTACGCTTCATGGCGGTCGGCACCCATAACCGTTACGTCGAAGGGCAACTACAGCAGCACTTCCTCAAGCGCGAGTGGGCCCTGCTCATGGAGTCGCCATCAACGGCGGTATTTGACGGGGTGCGCCCGACACTCACCGGGTTCACTACCCAAGATGGCAATCAGTTGTGGGCGAACTCGCGATTTCGTGACACGCCGCCGGTTATCTACCGCCGGCGATCAACATAAAGAAACTGGCCATGTATCACAATGCCCATAATCACATCTGGGTCTTCACCGAGCTTGTGGCGACAGGCCCCTCCTTTCGGTAATAAAGCGGCTAAATCGGCGGTGCGCCCGAAGAGATTCGAACTCCTAACCTTCTGATCCGTAGATAATACTTAAGGCTGGCTCATGTTCAATTTTCCACAATAGTACACACGTTTGAAGAGGATTCCGTCTCACGATGTTGCACCGCTTCGCACACCGGTGGCTGACCGCGTGGCTGAGGGAGTGCAATCCGCAAAGGGCCTAAGCGGAGGCTTCACCCAAACTCGAACATCCCAGGTGGTCTCAGCCGAACCTACGTCGCACAGGTGGCCCCGTTACCCCTGCGCTCAAATCCGCACTTAGGAACTTTTTGCAAACCGCTTCTCCTACTGCGTCAATAAAGTAAATAAATTGAATTTCCTTAACTGGGGGGTGCCCCCGCAGTCTCGGCAACTGAAGTCAACTAGTGGCAGGTGACTAAAGCCCCCACCTGCGGCGCTTGACTACGGATTAGCCCCTGCACTCAGTACTTGCGTTAAACCAAAGGCTCAAGTTAGCTTAAGGATCGCGCGACAGCACGACAGGCGTGATACGAATCAATATGTAATTCATCAGAATCCGCGATCGGCCAAGATGACTGCTTGGCGATTACCACACCGCGGGGGCGATCAACGTAGAGCATCTGGCCATGTATCCCGATACCCATGATCACCGCTGGATCCTCACCCGGTCGGTAGCAAAATGAGCGATAGACCCCGTTCACAAACAGGTCGCTAAAGTCACCCGCTGCCCACTGTTCGGCGCTTCCATTTTCATAGATATCGGCGATGAACCCCGGGTCGATAACACCCATTCCGCCGTCTCGGATCATCATGCCAAATCGCACCATGTCACGAGGGATGACAGAGAGCCCACCGGCTGCTCGCGGTGAACCTTGGCGATCAACAGTCATGTGCGCCGGTGCCTCGGTGCCAATCTTCGACCAGATGTAATGAGAGAGGGCCGTGGCATATGGCATGCCACTGGCCGCTTCAATTACCCAGCCGACTAAGTCGGTGGTCGGTGACAGATAGCGAAAGGACTTGCCGTGTTCGCCCTCCTTCTGGCGAGAGACAATGAAGTCATGCAGGTCAGGTGCCCCAAGGGGTGCCGGGTACCAGCCAACTGAGTGCCGGTAGGCCACGATGTCGGGCCCCGGTGAGTAGTCCTCTTCGAATTGATAACTCACCGCCATATCCAGCAGGTTGCGTACTGTGGCGTCGCCGAAACCGCTCCCGGCGATCTCCGGCACATACTTTGTCGCGAGTGAATCAACATCGAGTTTCCCGTCTAGCACCAAGGCCCCGACTAACATGCCGGTAACTGACTTGGTCACGCTGAAGATCAAGTGCGGCTGGAGATCACCGACCCCGGGAGCCAACCATTCAAACACCAGATTCTCACCGCTCACTACAGTGAACGAATCCGTGTTGGTTGACGTGAGAAAGCTGTTCAGCGGCTGCGGGCCCTGAGGTAATTCAATCGTGACATCACCGAGCTCTGGCTTGAGCTTTGGGTGTAGCACCAAAGGTGCCGTAGCGGGGTCGACCTGTGCCGTCGGAATCAGTTCCCGCACATGCCTAAATGACCAAACTACGTGCTCGGGCATTAGCCAGTCCGCAAGAGTCGGCCGCGTCATGAATTCAGTATGGTCTCTAATGCTGCCCAAAGGTCACCGGATTGCCGCAACTCCTGGGCGCTCGCTGGACCTGATGGGTGTCGCGCGAGCCGACCGGATTGAAGAACTCCAGGTCGGCCGACTCGCTGAGAACCTCGGCTAGTTCGATCTGATGGGCCAGGACGCCGGCGGTGTTCAGCAAGGCGAGCGACGTCGGGATCTTCAGGTGGGACAACGAGTCGATGAGGGCCTGACTGTCGGGGAGTCCAGATATATCTAGTCCTTTGGGCCGCCTACCCCCGCTACCAATGACACCTGGCCAGAACTTAGGCCACCTGGGGTGTTCGAGTTCACTACCGCAAACAACTGGCCCCGGGCCAACAGCGGTCAAGGGCCAGTGCTTTGATGGAAACTCTTGAAGAGCTCCAGGGAGATCCGGCGGTGCGCCCGAAGAGATTCGAACTCCTAACCTTCTGATCCGTAGTCAGATGCTCTATCCGTTGAGCTACGGGCGCCTTGTAACTTGCGAAGTATAGCGTTCATATGACATCCGGTTCGGCGCCTAGGTAACCTGCCGACGTGAGCGCC
>CAMBQX010000111.1 GCA_945870085.1 Bifidobacterium breve
AGTGCCTTTTTAATGCAAGCTTCCTGCGCGGGGGTGAGATTTAATCCACTTTCAGCAGCTTGCGCCGGTACGACACCAAGCATCAGCATTAGTGCGAGTATCCCCATCAGCATGTTTCTGGATTTTGACATACCGCCAACGTACAACCAATGGTTCAATATCGGAAGGTAATATGTGTCAGCGAAGAGGCCCCCGATCCTTATACCTGCTGAAACCGTCAAATATTGGCCTCAAAGTGACGGTTCGAGCAGGTTGAAGCCCCCGCCGTGACATTTCGAGCAGGTTGAAACCCCTTGAGTGACGGCGGCCACGCGCCCGACCCTTTGACCTGCTGGAACCGTCAAAATTTGGCCAAGAATTGACGGTTCGAGCAGGTATATGGCCCGGCCGTGACGGTTTGAGCAGGTTGAAGCCCCTGCGGTGACGGTTTGAGCAGGTTGAAGCCCATGCGGTGACGGTTTTCGAGCAGGTTGAAGCCCCTGCGGTTGATCGTTCGCGGCGGCTGGCACGGGTTCGCGGCGTCAGGCGGCAAGGTTCGTGCGGTGATAGGTACGTTCCTGCTGTAACCGGCTGCCACCGTGACATTTCTATTCAGGGTTGAGCCAAACTTTGATCACTTCGATAGATAACCCAAAACATCTTGACGAGTGATAACCCCGGTCGGCATGCCGTCATCGACGACCACGGCAGCATCCGAAGCCTCGAGGGCATGAACTGCAACCTGGATAGGCTCACCCGCCCCAATCATCGGCAGCGCAGCAGACATATGCAATGCAACCGGATCAGCAAGTTGTGCTCGACCGTTGAAAAGTGAATCGAGCAGGTCGCGCTCAATTACCGCCCCAACCACTTCGGCGGTCATGACCGGTGGCTCCGCGCGCACAACTGGCATTTGCGAGACCCCGAACTCGCGCAGGATGTTTATTGCATCACGCACCGTCTCGGTTGGGTGGGTGTGCACAAACGGCGGTAGCGCACCGGACTTGCCAAGCAATACATCACCAACGGTTCGGTCGGTATCGGCTTGCAGGAAGCCGTAAGCGCTCATCCAGTCATCATTGAATACCTTGGATAAATAACCGCGCCCACTGTCGGGTAGCAATACAACGACGACATCTCCGGGTTTGGCGCGCTTGGCCACGTCGAGAGCCGCTACCACGGCCATTCCGCATGAGCCACCGACGAGTAGGCCTTCTTCGCGGGCCATCCGGCGGGTCATCTCGAAGGAGTCCTTATCCGAAACCGCAATGATCTCGTCGCAGACATTCGGGTCATATGCGGTCGGCCAGAAATCCTCACCCACACCTTCAACGAGATAAGGCCGGCCGGTACCACCTGAATAAACCGAGCCAACCGGATCAGCGCCAATAACGCGGACAGCGCCACCGCTCGCCTGCTTCAAGTAATTACCGGTGCCTGAGATGGTTCCACCGGTGCCAACCCCAGCGATGAAGTGGGTCACACGCCCTTCGGTTTGCGCCCAAAGCTCTGGGCCGGTGGTCTCGAAATGTGAGAGCGGGTTATTGGAGTTTGAGTATTGATCTGGCTTCCAGGCACCTGGAACTTCGCGGGCAAGTCGATCACTTACGGAGTAGTACGAGCGTGGGTCATCGGGATCAACCGCCGTTGGGCAGACAACAACTTCGGCGCCATAGGCCTTCAGCACATTGCGCTTGTCTTCACTGACTTTGTCTGGACACACAAAGACGCAGGTATAGCCGCGCTGCTGCGCGACTAGCGCTAGCCCAACACCGGTGTTCCCGCTCGTTGGTTCAACTATGACCCCGCCCGGCTTCAATGAACCATCGCGTTCGGCCGCATCAATCATGCGGATCGCGATGCGGTCTTTCACCGAACCACCTGGGTTTAGGTACTCAACCTTCGCCAGGACTATAACCCCCTCGGGCACCCCGTCAGTAACCGAGCGCAGCCTGACCAGCGGGGTGTTTCCGATAAGTTCGATGACAGACTCGGCGTAATCCATGAATAGACCCTAGAACCTCATACGCTGGTGCCGTGTCCGACCCCATAGTCACCTTGGCTCCAAGTGTTTATCGCATCGGCACCATGGGTAGTTTTATTAATACTTTCGTCTTCCTCGAGCCCGATGGCTCGGTAACCCTCGTGGACTGCGGCCTGAAAAATGCTCCGGGGGCGATAGTTCGCGGTCTTAGCGCAATCGGCAAAGACCCGGGTGACGTTCAGCGTATTGTGCTCACCCACGCCCATGATGACCATATTGGTGGGGCCGCTGAAATGATCGGTGCCGCCGGCCTGTCAGGAGCGGCAATGCATGAAGCAGATGCCGAATTCATCCGAGCAGGCACCCTGCCCTCGATCGACCGTTCAAGTACCTCGGGCCGCATATTTGCCCGAATTCCAGCTCGACCTTACGCGGCTTTTGCCGTGTCCGAGGTGCTAACCGACGGACAGGTAATTGACGTCGCCGGTGGGCTGCGCGTAGTTCACACCCCGGGCCACACTCCGGGGCATATCTCGCTCCTCCATGAATCAACCGGAGTACTTATCACCGGTGATTCCATTTTCAATATGGCCTCGCGGATGACGTGGGCGCTATCTGCTTTTTGCACCTCTTATGAGCAAAGTAAGAACACGGCTGGGCGCCTGGGTGATCTTGAATTCAACGTAGCGGCTTTCACTCATGGGCCAGAGATTCGTAATAAGGCGCGTGAGCGCATACGCTCATTCTTGACGAAACGTGGAGCACTCGGGTGAATGAGCAAGTAGTTGAGGAGTTCATCATCGAGCTAGACCGAGTCGTTGATCGCCTGCGCACAATGCCAATCACGAAACTCGAGCGCTCCGCGAGCCTTACGCGGCCGGTACTTTCTGAGCTAGCCGAAATGGCAGGGCAATCAAGACCTGTGCCTGCTATTGCCGACAGGACACTAGGTGATCAGTGCGCGGTGCTAGGCCAGGAGCTAATTGACTCTGGCCGGCCCTGCGCAGCAGCCGCGGTGCTGCTGCGCGAACTTCGCCTAATGCTGCCTTGACTAGTCGCGACTGAAAATTGAAATCAAGCGTAAAAACTCTAGGTAGATCCAGACCAAAGTGACGAGGAGTCCGAAGGCCATCCGCCATGATTCGCGCTCAGGAGCTCCATTTGCAATCCCTTGCTTGATTGCTTCGAAGTCGAGCATCAGGAAGAAAGAGGCAATTAGCACGCCAGCCACGCAGATGATCAGGCCCAACCCGTCAATACCGTAGAAGCCCCAGCCCCCACCGACACCAAATAGCGCAGCAACGAATGACGCCAACCCGATCACCATGTAGGTAACCGCGGCCCCGATCAGCACACTGACGAACTTCTTGTTGACCTTGATAACACCGGTCAAGTACAGGACAAGCATTACCCCGAATGTTGTCATCGTGGCAACGACCGCCTGCACCACGATGCCCTGATAGTTGGAGGATTCGGCAAATTGGTTATACCAATTGCTGATGGCACCGAGCATCAATCCTTCAAAAACCGAGAACACCAAGACCAAGGCAGGTGAAACTTTCTCGCGGAAAGCGATCACGAAGCCCAAAATGGTGGCGATGATGAGCGCCGGGAACATAATGATCGGGAAGGCGTAAGTCAGATTCCAGCCAACTACCGCGAACACTACGACCACCGCGAATACCAGCAGGGTCTTCATGATGACGTCGGTGATGGTCAGCCGCAGACCTGAACCGGCGGTCAGATTCGCGAACTGCTCATTAGTGTCGGCCGGTGGCACCACCGCGCCGCTGGCGTACTGAGCGCCGCTGGCGTACTCAGAGCCGCTGGCATACTGAGCGCCGGGTGCCGGATCGCCCGCGAAGGTGTACCCACCCTTGTTCGCAGGCTTGGAGTACTTCGACAAAACAGGGTTATTTGAGTCCATACCAATAGGGTAACCCACCGCATGAGATTCGTCAGCCATTGGTGCCCTCGATGGGATTTGAACCCATACTGTGCCGGGTTTAAGCCGGGTGTCTCTGCCAGTTGGACTACGAGGGCCGTGCGTTGTTCAGTAAGAGGCCAACCTTAGAACCCCGGCTGAACTGGCTTACCACCTCAGGTGCATTGGGCCCTGAAGAAGGCGGCACTGCGCTCCCAAGCAAGGCCGGCATGGCTCGGTGAATAGACCTCCGGCCGGTCATCATTGAAGAAGGCGTGCTCGGAGCCCGGGTAATCGAAAACCTCGACCTGGCCGCCATGCTCGGCAATCGCCGCTGCGTACTCGGAAATCTTTGGGCCGGCCCAATCCTCATCCGACTCGGCCTTGTGGATGATCGCCGATTTTCCGGTGTAATTTCCCCAATCCGGGGCGTAGTCAGGCCACGGCATAGCGGGATAGAAAGCTGCAGCACAGGAAATGTGCTCACTGACGGTCGGCGCCAATAGCGCCAAGCCACCACCCATGCAAAAACCCATCGCCGCAACCTTGCCGGACGACACTTCAGGGCGGCCCACCAGGTACGCGGCGGCACCGGCAAGGTCGGCAGCCGCGGCTGATACCCGAAGGCCCATCATCAGTTTTTGGGCTTCGTCCGGCTCGGTGGTCAAGGCCCCGCGGTAGTGATCCACCGCTAGTGCCACAAAACCCGCAGCGGCCAGCCGGTTAACGACTCCTTGAATATGAGGGACTAATCCCCACCACTCCTGAATGACGATGACACCCGGGCCTGCGCCCGACTCTGGGAAGGCAATGACACCGCCTACCTGATCACCTTGGATCTCGATTTCGATATTTCGCATGCTGCATTCTTGCCCATCGGGCGCGCTGACGCGGGCTGACCCGCCCCACGGTTTACTTCAATTTGCCGGTCACTTCAATTCGCCGGCGGAGCTGTGGATCCACGAACAATTAGCTGGGTCGGCACTTGAACATGGGTTGGCACTTGCCCATCATCACTTCGGATCTGGCGCATTAAAGCCTCCGCGGCAATACCCCCGAGCTCTTGCACCGGTTGCGCAACCGTCGTTAGGTCAAGTAGTTCAGACATATCGTGACCGTCGATACCGGCGATGGAGATATCGCGGCCCGGTTGCAGACCGTGGCTCCGTAGTGATCTCATGGCTCCAAAAGCCATTTCATCGGACATCGCAAATACCGCGGTCGGTCGCTCACCCTGGGCTAGGAGTTTCGTCATCGCACTCTCACCACCGGCAATCGTGAAGTAGCCGCGGGTTTCAAGGGCGGGGTCGACAGTTAAACCCGCTTCCCGCATTAAATCGGTGAAGCCGCGGTAGCGTGCATGCGGGGCGGTGAATAGTTCACCGGGTGGAGCCCCAGTGATTACCGCTATGCGCCGGTGGCCGAGGTTCATCAGATGTTGGGTAGCAGTGCGCGCGGCTGCTACGTCATCGATGCCGGCCGTCGAAACCCCGGCAATCGCTGCCCCGATGAGGCTCGTTGGCAAGTGGAGTGACAACACACTCTGCAATTGCGCATCCTGCGGTGCCAGTGCGATGGTGATGACACCATCTACTCGCCGATTAAGACGTGGTGCAACGAGATTACGCGAAACCGGACTAGCTTCGTCACCAACGCACATGAGCAGTAAGTCCATACCGGCTTGCTGCAGAACGGCTTCAACACCTGAAAGTACGGTGGAGAAATACCAGCCAGCCACCCGCGGTGTTACTACTCCAATGCTGCCGGTACGGCCGCTCGCTAAGCGCGAAGCACTAGGTGAGATGACATAGTCCATCGAAAGTGCAACCGCTTTGACCTTGGCGCGCGTGGTTTCATCAACATTAGGCAGGCCGCGTAGGGCGCGTGAGACCGTTGCGGTTGAGACCCCCGCCGCCTCTGCTACATCTCGAATCGTTATGGTCATATTCACCCCCCTTCAGCTGCAAGCTAGTTACCCTGCAATGCCAATGTATAAACGATGCCATCTAAGATATCGGTTTCGGACACGACCACCTCGGTGCTGCCGGTAGCTCGCACAATAGCCCGAAGC
>CAMBQX010000112.1 GCA_945870085.1 Bifidobacterium breve
GGGGTGATCAATGCGGCAACCCCGGATGGATCCCAACTGACCACATTGGTGTGATCGCGGGTGATGAAGTTTGGGTGATGTAGTTCATTGATCGCCCAGTCTGCGAAGAAGCGCAAGTTGTGCACGACACGTGGCATTACGCCGCGGCGGTGTGAGCGGAGTAGGGATCCGTTATCGGCGGTCTCGACTTGCGCTAGTTGCTCAATATTGGCCTCGACGAGATCAGCGATTCGATGAATGATGACACCGCGCTCACGCGGGCTAAGGGCAGCCCACGATGGGAAGGCAGCCCGCGCCGCCGCTACGGCCGCATCGACTTCGGCCTTACCACCGCGAGCAATATTGCCCAGAGGCGAACCATCAATGGGGGAGATGTCAGCGAAAGTGCTCGCCGATGCTAGGCGGGAGCCGCCGATCCAGTGCCTGGTGTCGACATCAACTCCGGCAACGCTCGTTGTGCTCATAATCACCCTCCAGCCAAAGGTTACAGTAGATCGTTCGGACCCTAACGGAAAAAGCCGCGAATCACCAGACGAACGGGACCCCAATTTCGCGGGGTCGTACCTATTCGGTGGCGCTGATCAAATCCCGCAGGATTTGGGCCGCCTGAGGTAGATCACCCGTGGTGATGTGCCGGGTGATGTTGCGCTCCTCGGCATTGAATTCAGGGAAGAGTTTTTTCATCAGGCGCCGGCCGGCCGGGGTCAAACTCACCAGCACCAGGCGGCCGTCTGAGGTTGAGCGTTCGCGGGTCAAAAAGCCGCGCCCCTCCAAAGTGGTCAGCACCCCACTCAGAGTGGCCTTGGAAAACCCGCCCTCGGCTGCAATCCCCCGGGTCTCGATCGGTTCCCAGATCCAGACCACCCAGAGCACGACGAAGGCGGTCCAGGTGAGGTCGGCTTTGGCGAGAACCGTGCGTTCAAGGTGATTTCGCACCGAATTGGCAGCCCTAAATAGGTTCGAGGTGACCGCCATCGCCTCGAAATCTAGTTTGAGGCCGCCGAGCCGGGAGGCGACTTCACTCTCGGTTTCATTTAACGTGTGCTGGCCGGCCATGTGCCCACTCTTTCAGGATTTTTCGGAATCGGATAGTTGTTCGGGGGCGAAAGTTCGATATGAGTTCCCATCCCCTCCGAGAGAAGGCTACGCTGTGCCGATAATTTGGGCCCGAACGATTAGCGGTCACCGGCATGGAGGACACATGAGCACGAAAACGGACATCACGCTGGCCGATCTGGATCTCTTTGCTGATGGAGCTCCGTGGGCAGTGTTCGATGACCTGCGCAAAAACTCACCCGTGCACTGGAATGTAGAGGATTCGCCGAATCATGGCTTTTGGTCGGTCACTCGATATCGCGACATCGTAGAAGTCCTTCGCGATACCCAAACATTCTCCAGTGAGATCGGAGCCGTTAACCTCGAA
Source organism: Bifidobacterium breve (assembly GCA_945870085.1). Lineage (GTDB taxonomy): Bacteria > Actinomycetota > Actinomycetes > S36-B12 > S36-B12. The sequence continues at coordinate 1,424 of CAMBQX010000112.1, forward strand.
GAACTCGACGAGCGCCAAATGGAAATCCGCCGCTCGATGCTGGAAACCGATGGCGCTCGACATCGCGCTCTGCGTAAATTATTGCAGCCGCAGTTCACCCCGCGCGCTCTTGCCGGTTACGAAGTTTTCTTGCGCGGCATCACCGCGTCCACTCTCGATCGCGCGCTAGTGAAGGACGAGTTCGACTTCGTTCAAGACGTCGCTGCAGATTTTCCTATCCGAGTGCTCGCTCAACTTCTGGATGTTCCCGAGTCTGATATCCCCCAACTAATCAAGTGGGGTAACCGAATGATCGGAAACACTGATCCGGAGCATGCCGATGTACTTGCGAACAGTGAAGAAAGTGATCAATACAAGGATCTACCCTTCCGCTCACCGGCCGCGCTTGAGGTCTTCAATTACGGATTTCAGCTAGCCGATCAACGTAGGGGTGGGAGCGGAACCGACCTCGTGTCGACACTTATAAACCAAGTCCCAAGTGACGGCATCGAGTTAGATGATCGTGATTTCCGGAACTACTTCCTGCTGCTTGTGATCGCGGGTAATGAGACCACGCGGCACACCATCACGCATACGATGAACAACCTCATGGCTAACCCCGATCAGCTCGAGATCTTGCGTGAGCGCCCCGAGTTGATCCCTTGGGCGGTTGAGGAGTTCTTGCGCATGGCCAGCCCGGTGCATCACTTCCGGCGCACGGCCCGCCAAGCAGTCGCCTTAAATGGCCAGGAGATAAAGGCCGGCGACAAGGTTGTAGTTTGGTTCGGTTCGGGCAATCGCGACGAAGAGGTATTCAAGGATCCAAACCTGTTAGATGTGAAGCGCCTCCCCAACGAGCACATGTCTTTCGGTCGCGGCGGACCGCACATGTGTCTGGGCAACTCCTTAGCCAGGCTCGAGATCCAGATCATGTTCGAGGACCTCCTCGCCCGCGACGTGGACCTTTTGCCAAATGGGAAGCCCGATTACGTGCGCAGCAACTTCGTGCATGGATTTAAGCGTCTGCCAGTACAAAAGGCTTAGGTTTCTGTGCCAGCAGATTGTGGGTAAGTGGGTTAGCTGCCCACGAGGTGGCCGAGGCCGGCAACTTGACGCAGGAAACTGTCGACGAGTGCATGCGCTCGGCTACGCGATTTAGCTTCCTCCGCCCGCGTGAAGGCGATCAGGATTTCTGGATCTTGGCCGTCCTTGATGATCAAATCCCGGCCACCGCCGGGTGAGCCGCACCAGCCCTCGAGCATGTCGGCGGTCAGTTCCGGATGAAATTGAAGCGCGAGGTTTTTGCGCAAGGTAAATGCCTGTGAGGCGCGCGAGGTGCGGGCTATCTCGTGGGCTCCGGGTGGAAGTTCCCACCGGTCGTAGTGGAATGAGAACCAAGGGCCCGGGGGGACAAGTGACTCATCCTCACTCCAAAGGCTCGTCCAGCCGATCTCGCAGTCTGGTGCTCTACCTACGCTGCCACCATGGGCTCGGGCGAGTAGTTGGCCACCAAAGCAGATACCAAGTACCGGCACCCCGACTGCGTCAGCTTGCTTAAGCCACTGCAACTCCGGGAGCAGCCATTCGCCAATGGTGGCATCGTCCCAGGCACCCCATGGCGAGCCCATTGGGACGATGACATCGAAGTCGGCTGGATCCGGGAATTGGTAGCTGACCGCACCGGGAGTTTCATATTGTTCCGAACCGACTATCAACTCCTCGACCACCTCGAATCCGTGGTCGGCGAACCGCTCGGATACCAAGGTAGGTGGGCTGAAGGCATCGTGTTGCATGAAAAGCACCCTCATGCGGGAATCCTCTCCGAATACTTCCCTGATCGGGCAGTATTGGTCATACTATCCTGAGATCGTTGGGGGCCGAACGATCTGCTAAAGATGATTGTGGAATCCTAGGCCACCAAAGACTGCGAGATCGAGGGGTAACGCATGCACCAAGAGCTAACGGACGTTCGCCGCGAGTTGGAAACCCAGAACATTGACATCCTTCGCTTGATCTGGCCGGATGTCTTGGGCCTGACGCGATCCAAGGACATCACCGTTTCCCAGCTTGAGCGGGCGGCCGGGCACGGTCCCGCCTTCTGTCAAGCGACCTGGACCACCACCACCCGCGGTGATGTCCTCGATGGCCACGGCAGTTTGCAAGATGGCCTCTCCGACATGGTCTCGCGCCTTGATGCCTCAACCATCAAGGCATTGCCTTGGGAGCCGGGCGTTGCCTATGCGATCGCCGATATTGACGAACCGGACGGCACCCCAAACGCGATTTCACCGCGAGGACTGCTGCGCCGGGTTGTTGAGGAGTACAAAGCACTTGGTCTCCTCCCCGTAGTTGGGCCCGAGCTCGAGTTCTACTTCGCCCACAGGCCCAATGGCCAGTGGGAGCGGGTAATCAACAAGACCGGCCGCGTCTACCAGACCGGATCGTTAGTCGATCCCGACGGAACCTTCTTGCACTTACTCCGCATGATCGATCGGCTGAACATCGGCGCATTTGCCGGCAACCATGAGTTCTGCCCATCGCAGTACGAGATAAATCTCTGGCACGGCGATGCCCTTGAGGCGGCAGATCGAACATTCCTGTTCAAGACCGCTGTGAAGGACATAACGAATCGCCGCGGAATCATGAGCACCTTTATCGGAAAACCCTTTGGAGATGAAGGTGGTAGCGGCTTCCACCTGCATTTCTCGGTGACCGACGTCAACGACACGAACATGATGCGCGACCCCGATGGCGAGCTATCTTTAATTGCTAAGCGAATGATGGCCGGGGTGCTCGAACATGCTCCAGCGCTGGTCGCTTTTTGTAATCCAACCGTCAATGCGTACAAGAGGCTCGGCCCCGACACGATGGCGCCGTATCGCGCCAATTGGGGCTATGACAACCGCACGACATTCGTCAGGATCCCACCGGAGCGCGGTGCCGGTTCTCGCATCGAGGTGCGCATCGGCGATGGCGCGGCGAACCCATACGTGATGATTGCCGCGATTTTGGCAGCCGCCCTTGATGGACTCTCCCGCCAACTTGTTTGCCCGCCGCACTCAGAAGGCTGGTCGTATACCGATGAGAGCCGTCCGGTGCTGCCAATGTCGCTCACCGATTCGCTCAACGCCATGCGTGCTGACACCTTCCTCGTGGGCATCCTCGGCGAGCCTTTCGTGCAGGCATTCGAGACGCTAAAGCGCGATGAGGTGCGCCGCTATGAGGAGGCGGTCGAGGATCCGGGCACCCGTGAGGTCACCCAGTGGGAGATCGACGAGTACCTCGAGGACTTCTGAGCCTGCTAGCGCCCTAGGAGGGCTGTTTGGGTAGACCTTCGTTACGATGAATGTTGATCGGCTCGATCATTGTTCAGCCAAGAGCATTAACCCAGACGCCAGAGATGTAACTCAGTGGGAGATTAACGAATACTTTGAAGCCCTCGAATAGATACATTCTGACAATCAAGTGCCCCGATCAAGCGGGCATTATTCATCGTGTTGCCGGTTCCCTAATTGAGGTAGGCGGCAATGTGCTTGAGCAGGCGCAGTTCACCGACGAGGATTCCGGTGTTTTCTGCATGCGTACCAAGTTTGAGTCACCGGAGGAGGATCTAGCCACCGTGCGAGCGGTGGTCACCGCTCAGGTTATGTCCCTTGGGCCCGAGTTGACTTTGCGCCATGAGGCAGACCACCGGCGGGCAATGATTATGGTCTCCAAGCACGACCACTGCCTCCTCGACCTGCTTTACCGATTTGGTAACGGCGAACTTCCGATTGATATCGCGGTAATTGTCTCAAATCATGAAGACTGTCGCGAGATCGCCGATAGGTACCAGATCCCATTTGTGTACCTACCGGTTAGCCCGGAGAACAAATCTGTGCAAGAAGCGCAGGTACTGGCGCTAATTGACGAGCATGCGATCGATGTGGTCGTGCTGGCTCGCTATATGCAGGTGTTGTCAAGTGATTTCTGCGAGAAGATGTCGGGTCGGGTCATCAACATTCACCACTCCTTCCTTCCAGGTTTCAAAGGTGCTCGTCCTTATCAGCGCGCACACGAGCGTGGGGTAAAACTTATTGGCGCGACGGCGCACTTTGTCACCGGAGATCTCGATGAGGGCCCGATCATTGAGCAGAGTGTCGAGCGCGTTAATCACGCTCACACGGCTGCGGATTTAGTTGAGATTGGTCGCGATGTTGAGCGGGTGGTGTTGTCGCGTGCGGTACGCCTTTTCGCCGAAGACCGGATTATCCTTACCGGTCAGCGCACCGTCGTATTTTCCTAGCTAGTTAAGTCGTTAACGCGCTGCATGACCTCGGTGCAGAACTTAGAGTGCTCGGATCGTTCATCAATGAATATTGATGGCTTAATACAAAAAGTCGTGAATCCCATTTCGAGGTGATTGGGTATGCCGGAGAGGGCCTCTGGCAGCGGTGCCACACTGTTTGCATCCGGAAACTCAACCCGGGTACCGCAGACCATCTCGATCTCGTCAAATGTTCGACCGGCGGCTGTGAGCCCGTTGCGCAACTTGGCAACATCTTC
>CAMBQX010000113.1 GCA_945870085.1 Bifidobacterium breve
CTCGAAGCCGACCTCGCACGCATTGTGGAGGAGCCGGTAAAAGAGACGGTGCGTAGTGGTTTTGCGCGGGACCGGGCCCGGGTGCTGCATTCGGTTGGGTTGCGCCGGCTAGCCGCGAAGACCCAAGTGATGGTTTCCGGGGTTTCAGACTTCCCGCGCTCGCGTTTAACTCACACCCTTGAGGTGGCCCAGATTGCCCGCGAGCTTGGTGACGCACTTGGCTGCGACCCAGATCTTGTTGAAGTCGCTGGGCTGGCTCACGATCTTGGTCATCCGCCCTTCGGTCACAATGGTGAAACTGAACTCGATCGCCTCGCTTCGCAAATCGGGGGTTTCGAAGGTAATGCCCAGACACTGCGCGTGCTCGCAAGACTCGAGGCAAAAATGGAAGACGCGTCGGGTGAAAGTGTCGGCTTGAACCTGACCCGCGCAAGTTTGGATGCGGCCTGTAAATACCCGTGGGGGCGACGCGCTGGCACCCAGAAGTTCGGCTTCTATGAGGATGATCGGCCGGTTTTTGAGTGGCTGCGCTCTGGCGCTCCGGGGGAGCGCACCTGCCTAGAGGAGCAAGCGATGGACTGGTCTGATGACGTCGCGTATTCGGTGCACGACGCCGAAGATGCCGTTCATTCTGGACTTGTCCATCTGGAGCAATTCACCAGTTCGGAAATCCAACAAGAATTAGTTGCAATAGCCCTAGAACGCTACCGCCCAGATCGAGACCCGGAGGCCCTTGTTGAGGCGCTGCGCAGACTGACGCAACTTGAATACTGGCCCGGCCACTTCGACGGTTCAATGGCATCGCTGCGCGAGTTGAAGCGTTTTACCAGTTACCTCATCGGCCGTTTTTGCGTCAGCGCGCAAATCGCAACTCAGATTGAATACGGTTCGGAGCCGTTGACTCGGTACGCGGCCAATTTGATTGTGCCGGAGGAAGTTCGCGATGAAGTCGCGGTCATGAAGGCCATCGCGGTCAAGTTTGTAATGAATCGTGATGGTGCCGATGCGGAGTATGCGAGGCAGCGAACAATGATCGCTGAAGTCGTGCACGCGCTAACCTTGGATGAAGGTCGATCCCTTGAAAGTTGGCTTCGGCCGACCTTTGAAGCTGCAACCACTGAGGCTGATCGGTTCCGGGTAATCATCGATCAGGTTGCGAGTCTTACCGACGTCAGCTTGCTGCACTGGCATGCCCGCCTAGTTCGCTGAGGTTAGCGACCCGAGTGATGCATTGCGTACCGACTTGTCGGCAGGTATTTGAACATCAGGCATTGGTAACCACCTCGAGCAGACTATCGAGCTCGGCTGTCGTGTTGTATGCGTGAGGGCTGACTCGCACAACTGCGGCTATGGCGCGGGAGTCGAAGTCAACTCGCGCATAATCTGGAGTTGAAAGGCTCACGTTTATCTTTTCTTCCCTGAGCAGCGTGACTAAAGTTTGGGCTTCAATGCGGCCATGCGTGAAGGTAACTATTCCGCTCTTGGACAAACCACGATCTCTTACGGTGACCTGAGATATAGCGTCGAGCCCGGTTCGTGCGTATTGCGATAGATACGCGATGCGAGTCGAGAGGGCTTCGATGCCACAGTCCAGGGCGTAGTCAACCGCCGCCCCCAGTCCGAGAATTGCCGCATAGGACTTTTCCCAAGACTCGAATTTAACCGCCCCCCGCGCGACTTCGAAACCATCTGGCTGCCAGGTCGCCGAATGCAGGTCAAGGGGGAATGGTTCGAGTTCAGCAATGGCGCGATCAGATGCATAAAGGAAACCGGTGCCGCGCGGCCCACGTAAGAATTTGCGCCCGGTTGCGCTGATGAAATCAGCCCCAATCTCGCCGGCTGCCACTGGCAGTTGCCCAATTGATTGGCAGGCATCAACTAAGTACCAAGCCGAGGAGTCAGCAGCGCGAAGGGCCGCACCGATGGCCGCGACATCGTTGATCAGGCCATTTTGTGAGGGGCAGTGGTTGATCACGACAGCGGCTACGTCATCACCCAAAAGGTTTGCAAAAGCGGTGACGTCAACGCACCCATGCTCATCATCAGGAATGAACTCGAGGCGCACCCCGCGGGACTTGACCAGTTGCATGATCGGCAGCACATTGGAGGCGTATTCAGATGAGGACACCAAGATGCGATCACCGGAGCTGAACGGGCGCGAATGGTGGATGGCCGTGAATGCCTTCTGCCAGGCGGCGGTCGCCGATTCGAGTAGGGCGATCTGATCAGATCGCGCACCCACCAGTTGCGCCACCGAGTGGTAAACCGCTGAGATACGGTCGCCGGCATCACTGTGCGCCTCGTAGCCCCCGATCATGGCTTCCAAGTGCAGGTGGTCTACCACGGTGTCGGTGACTGTGCGTGGGGGCAGGGCGCACCCCGCGTTGTTGAGGTGATTGACCAGCAGGCATCCAGGAGTCAGCTGGCGCAGCTGGGCGACATCCAACCCTGATTCATCCCCGGTCGCGGTCATGGGGATATTCAACCGCACTTAGACTCGAGGCATGGCCGGGAGGATTCGCGACGATGATGTGGCGCTCGTCCGCGAGCGTGCCAAAATCGACGATATTGTCCGCGAATACGTCACTTTGAAGGCGGCGGGCGGGGGCTCGCTCAAAGGTTTATGCCCATTCCACGACGAGCGCAGCCCCAGTTTTCACGTCACCCCTAGCCGCGGCATGTGGTACTGCTTCGGGTGCGGGGAGGGTGGTGATGTGCTCTCCTTCGTCCAGAAAATCGATCACCTAAGTTTCGCTGAAGTTGTCGAGAAGCTCGCGGTCAAGACCGGGGTTGAGCTGCGGTATGTCGAAGGTGGCGCCGCGATCAACAAGCAGCAAGGTCAGCGCACCAGATTGATTGAAGCCCATAAAGTCGCTGCGGCGTTCTACGTGGAGCAGTTACTCACCCCTGATGCGCAAATTGGCCGCACTTTTTTGACCGAGCGAGGTTTTGACGCCGAAGCAGCTAAGCACTTCGGAGTTGGGTTCGCGCCCAAGTCATGGGACTCACTGACTTCTCACTTGCGCGGTAAGGGTTTTGTTGATCAAGAGTTGATGGCGGGCGGTTTGGTGAGCCAAGGTAACCGCGGGATTTACGACCGCTTCCGCGGTCGCTTAGTCTGGCCGATCCGTGACCTGGGCGGCGAAGTTATCGGGTTCGGTGCCCGCAAGCTCTTTGATGACGATGAAGGCCCCAAGTACTTGAACACCCCTGAGTCACCTTTATATAAGAAGAGCCAAGTGCTCTACGGCATCGATCTGGCCCGCAAGGATATTTCCAAGAGTCAGCAGGCGGTCATTGTTGAGGGCTATACCGATGTGATGGCCTGCCATCTAGCTGGTGTCACGACCGCGGTCGCAACTTGCGGCACCGCATTCGGCGGCGAACACATCAAGATCTTGCGGCGTCTTTTGATGGATGACGATCAGATGCGCGGTGAAGTTGTCTTCACCTTCGACGGCGACGCTGCGGGGCAAAAGGCGGCCCTTCGAGCTTTTGAAGAGGATCAGCGTTTCGTCACCCAAACCTTTGTAGCAGTTGAAGCTTCAGGGATGGACCCGTGTGATTTGCGATTGGCTCAAGGCGACACCGCGATCAGGGCTCTTGTTGAATCCCGGGTGCCCCTTTTTCAATTCGCGATCAAATCCATCCTCACCGGATATGACCTAAACAATGCCGAGGGGCGTATTTCTGCGCTTAAGGAGGCAGCTCCGGTAGTGGCAAAAATTCGCGATACTGCACTTCGCCCCGAATACAGCCGCATGTTGGCAGGTTGGCTGGGCCTTGATGTTGAAAGTGTGACCAAGGCGGTTCAGCAAAGTGGCCGGTCTACTCCAGGAGCTACTCGCCCTGGGCCGGCAGGTGGATCGCGAGATCCCGGTCTCGTCGTTGAGCGCGAAGCTCTCAAATGTGTACTCCAGCAGCCTGCCGCAGTGGCTGATTGGTACGAAAGTGTTGAGGCATCGGCATACACGCACGCAAGTGCTCAAGGAGTGCACGCCGCAATCATGAAAGCCGGTGGGCCGACGAAAGATCGTGCTGGACTCGCTTGGATTGATGCGGTACTTGAGGTCTGCGCTGATGATGAGGATCGCCGCATCGTCCGTGAGCTATCTGTCGAGTCGTTGCCCGCGCAGTCTGGCTACGACGCGCATTATGCAGCCAGTGTCGTAGCTCGCCTACTAGAACTTGATGCGTCACGTCGCGTAGAAGAGGTAAAAGGTCAATTGCAGCGAACTGATCCTGTCGAACAAGCTACCGAGCATCAACAAGTCTTTGCTGAGTTACTTGCACTCGAAGAGTACCGGCGCTCCCTTCGCCGTGGCACCCTTGGAGATAACGCGATAACGGGCAACGGATGAGGCCGTTCTCGACATCTCGACTTTCGAAGGCGGCGAAAGCTGACCTCGGCATTTCACGGGCAGAGAAAGTAATGGCGCTCGGCAATGAAAGTTCGATGGATGAACTGCTGGTGGTGGCTACTAATCGGGCGCTCTATTTGCAATCCACCCAAGAGCGCATCCGCTGGGATGCGCTATCCAAGGCAATATGGGCTGAGCCAATTCTAACTTTGACCTTGATCGATGACACCGGCCAAGTCGTCGGTGAACGGGTAGTTGAACTTGGGCGGGCGACCGATCTGCCTGCGGCGATTCATGACCGGGTTACCGACAGTGTCATTGTCAGCGAGCGGGCCGATCTGGGCGATGGGGCCGCCGCCATGTTGGTGGCGCGGCGAAATAGTGATGTTGACGAAATATGGTGGGCGGTGGTTTTTGAAGCAGGGCTTGACCCGAAAGATCCCGCGCTAATCACTCGAGCGGCAGCGGAATTAGCCCAATTGCGCGAGTCATTAGGTATTTAGCCACCGCCTCCGAAGAAACCCTTGAAACGCTTCCAACCCTTTTTCACGCCCAACATCGTGTTGCGGCCGAACCTGCGTAGCCGACTACCCAAGGTGTTGTACTCCTTCTTCGTGACGTCGGCAACAGGGGTAGTTGCGCGGTGCACCTTGTCGGCTTGGAGCGACGTCGATTCGCTGCCCTTGGCCCGGATGGCTGCCAGATGGTCGGCTCGGGGATCAGGCGCAGGGGTTGGACCCGGCCCCGGGCGCGGGCTGGGCGCAGGGGTTGGGCCCGGGTCAGAGATAGTTCCGGAGATCGGGGCGTCAGGAGTTTTAAGTGCTTTCGGACCCTCACGCGCTTCACCGTCGTAGGCACCAGACGCATCAACTTTAGGTTCCTCTGGTTCTGGCGCCGGCTCTTCTGCAGGCGCGACATGTTCGGCAACCGCTGCGGGCAGGTTTTCGCGCGCAAAATCCTTGGCATGGTCGGTGACCATATCTGTGATGCCGGATTCGTCAAGGCCTGCCTTCGTTAAACTCGCGGCCTCTTTGAAGTTCACGATTGGCGCTTTATCTTGGTCCTTAGCGCTTCCGGTCCAATTAACGGCTTGGCCCCTGGTTGCGTCGCGGCGGGAACCATCCTGCACACCCCTGGTTCTGTCGCGTTGATCTTGTCCCTGCGCCAAGTGATCGCCGACTGCCTCGGCCATCCCGCCGGTGCCGCTGACGATTTGACCGGCGGCTTTTACCGCGGTGCCAACACCCGGCACACCCATGGTGGTGGCAACGATGCTTCCGACCTGGCTAGTCACCCCACTTGCGGTTATTGCGCTCGCTTCAGCGAGATTACCTTTTCGGATTGCGGCGTCTGCGTCCTTGGAGCGCCCGCCGATGAAGCGGCCGGTGGTGCCAATCGCCTGCCCTCCAGTTCGCAAACCTTGGGCGGCAGTGCCACCAATCGTAGTTTCCATCTCCTCGGCCGTTACTGAATCCGAGCTATTTATGCCACCGGCGCGGCCAAACTTGCTTACCGTCTGGCCGTCGTGGCGGTCCATGTAGTCAGCCTCATTGCGTGCGTCGTCCTTTACTTTTTTGCG
>CAMBQX010000114.1 GCA_945870085.1 Bifidobacterium breve
ATTACCGACCTCAACGGATTCGCCAGGCTTGGCGATGCTGGGGTTGATCTCTTGATGATTGACAGCACCAATGCCGAAGTCCCGGGTTTTGTCCCGAGTGAGCGCGACATCGTCCCAGTGTTGGATGCGGTATTTCTGCGGGCCGAAGGCCGCATCATTGTGGCCTCCTTCGCATCACATATTCACCGCGTGCAACAGGTCATCGATATGGCGGCACTGCATGGCCGAAAAGTGGCGTGGGTGGGTCGGTCGATGATTCGAAATATGGGTATCGCCCGGGATCTTGGATACCTACAGATTCCAGGCGGGCTCTTGGTTGCGGTTGATGATCTTTCGGATTTACCAGACGATGAGACCGTGCTGATCTGCACCGGTTCACAGGGGGAGCCGATGGCGGTGCTCTCGCGCATAGCCAACCGAGATCACCCAATTAGTGTCGGGCCGAGTGACACCATTGTGCTTGCTTCTTCATTGATCCCGGGCAATGAGAACGCGGTGTTCCGGGTGATTAATGGACTATCAAAACTCGGTGCGCATATCATCCACAAAGGAAATGCGCTCGTGCACGTCTCCGGCCATGCTGCAGCCGGTGAGTTACGTTATGTCTATAACATCGTTAAGCCAAGGCACGTGTTGCCGGTTCACGGCGAGTGGCGCCACATGAGGGCAAATGCTGAAATCGCTCGCGGCGTCGGCATCACGGCGGATCGCATCTTATTGGCAGACGATGGCATGGTTATTGACCTCGTTGATGGGAAGGCGTCCATTACCGGCTATGTACCTGTGGGCTTTGTTTATGTTGACGGCTCCAGCGTGGGTGATGTCACCGAGAACTTACTGAAGGATCGACTGGTGCTCGGTGAAGAAGGATTTATCTCGATCTTCGCCGCCGTTGATCTAATTGATTCTAAAGTTGTTGTTGGGCCGGAGATCCATGCTCGGGGACTTGGCCTAGATGATGAAGCCATGGCGCCCTTACTTGATCAAGTGCGCGATGCCTTGGAAGAAGCCTTGCGCCATGGCACGACCGACCCCCATGAATTAAAGCAACTGGTACGGCGGCGGGTCGGTAAGTGGGTCAGTGGTACCCATCGGCGCCGCCCGATGATAGTCCCGGTAATCGTGGAGGCATAAGGGCCGAGATTGCTTCCTACTTCGTTGGTTTCGAAGGCTAGAGGCCCAAATTGGAGAATATGGCCCCAAATGGGGCAAAAATATCAGCGACACGAACGGGTGGGGAGTGTGTGACTACCGGGACTGGTGGGTTTAGGTGGGTACGCTGCGGTCATGGCTTCCCGCACGTCCGCACCGGGCCGTTCACGATCCGGTCGCGGATCTTCCCCGGCAAAACGTCCTTCCCCGGCAAAACGTGCAACGCGACCAAAGGCACCCGTCAAACGGGCAGCTAGTGGGCCCGGACCACTAGTCCGCGTAGCTTTTGCCAGCGGCCGGGTTATCCGCGGCGGTTATCTCGCGTTAGCGCACGGGCTGGGGTTTGTTGCTCGCAATATCGGCTCAGGGGCACGCGGGCTTGATCCGGCTCAACGCCGTGATGGTTTAGCGCTCGCGTTCATTGCAGCTGCGGCAATTCTGCTCGCCGGCACTTGGTTTGGCGTTGAAGGCTGGTTTGTGTCGTGGGCCGCGCTGGTGTCTCAGGCGCTATTTGGTGCGCTCGACTTTGTAATTCCGATTGTTTTGCTGGGCTTGGCGTGGCGCTATCTGCGTCATCCAGATGAGCAGGCAACCACCGGGCGATTGTTAATCGGCGGAGGCGCGGTGCTAATCGCGCTCTTGGGGCTTTGGCATTTGATCCAAGGGGCGGCTACACCAAGTGATGGCTCAGATGCGATGAGCACCGGTGGTGGGGTGTTGGGGTGGATAGCAACCGCGCCAATTGTCGCGGCAATCGGCCCAATCGTCACCGGGATTATTTTTTCCCTAATCTTGGTGTTTGGTGTTTTAATCCTTACCGCAACCTCGCTTAGCGCCTTACGCGCAAGATTCGGTGCCGGGCTCCACCAGCTAACGCGCATTGGTGCTTTGGGTGCGGTCTTCAGCCGGCGGCCAACCCGCCCTGAGAATGCGACCGAAGGTGGTGATGCTGCTGGCGACGGCGTTGAGGCCCTTGACGAAGGGGTGCCCGATGGTCTTGGCGGAGCATTTGTCGGGGATGAGCCTTTTGTAACACCGATCGCGGAAGATGAATTCCGGCCGGCGGCAGCGCTGATGGCCGGCATGACACCGACCAACTCCATTGCTCGGCCTGCTGTTACAGCTGAGCCGGTGAGCAATCTGGCACGCCATGAAACTGTGGCACTTGCGCGGCCGGTAAACGGGGCTTCGGAAAGTCGGGCTCCCAAACTGGTCGAGCAACTGCCGCTATCTGGCAGCGTAACTTATGTATTGCCACCTGCGAATCTGCTAAAGCCGGGTGCTGAACATAAGACTGCTACGCGGGCAAATGATCAAGTGGTTGCAGCATTGACCGAGGTCCTCGAGCAATTCGGCATCGACGCTCAGGTAACCGGCTTCATGCGCGGCCCAACAGTTACGCGATATGAAATCGAATTGGGCCCGAGCGTCAAAGTTGAACGGATAACCGCACTTAGTAAGAATATCGCCTACGCGGTTGCAAGCGCAGACGTGCGCATTCTCAGCCCGATCCCGGGAAAGAAAGCAATAGGGATTGAGATTCCGAACTCTGACCGCGAACTAGTCGCCTTGGCTGATGTCATGCGCAGCAAAGCCGCAACAGGTGATCAACACCCGATGGTGGCTGCACTCGGCAAAGATGTTGAGGGCGGATTCGTGGTCGCCAACCTCGCCAAAATGCCACATATGCTGGTGGCAGGTGCGACCGGTGCGGGTAAATCCAGTTGCATAAACGCCCTGGTGACCTCCATTCTCATGCGGGCGACCCCTGATGAAGTCCGTTTGATCCTGGTAGATCCAAAGCGGGTTGAGTTGAAGGCTTATGAGGGTGTTCCACACTTGATCACGCCAATTATCACCAACCCGAAGAAGGCGGCTGACGCTCTGCAATGGGTTGTCAAGGAGATGGATCGTAGGTACGACGATCTAGCTCTATATGGATTCCGCCATATTGATGATTTCAATAAAGCCGTCAAGAGCGGTCGCCTGGAAGCACTCGCGGGCAGTGAGCGAGTGCTGAGGCCTTATCCGTACTTACTAGTGGTTGTTGATGAGCTTGCGGATCTAATGATGGTGGCCCCGCGTGATGTCGAGGACGCAATCGTCCGCATCACGCAGCTGGCGCGAGCTGCCGGTATCCACCTGGTGCTTGCGACGCAGCGTCCAAGTGTTGATGTGGTAACCGGCCTGATCAAGGCGAATGTTCCAAGTCGTTTGGCATTCGCCACCTCGAGCCTGACTGATAGTCGAGTCATCTTGGATCAGCCAGGGGCCGAGAAGCTGGTCGGTCAAGGTGATGGTTTGTTCTTGCCGATGGGGGCCAATAAGAGCCAGCGCATTCAAGGCGCATTCGTGTCCGAGAATGAAATCCGCGCGGTGGTTGCTCACTGTAAGGCGCAGTCCGCCGCCGTCTATTTGGACGAGGTCACCACGGTGGCTTCAGTTGGATCCAAGGAAGTTGACGGGGATATCGGTGACGACCTTGATGTGCTCATCCAGGCCGTTGAGTTGGTGATTTCGACCCAGTTCGGGTCTACTTCAATGTTGCAACGCAAGTTGCGGGTGGGGTTTGCCAAAGCTGGTCGCCTGATGGACCTGATGGAGTCCCGTGGCGTAGTTGGTCCCAGCGAAGGCTCTAAGGCTCGCGATGTCTTGGTAAAGCCCGAAGAACTACCGGAAATTATTGCAATGCTTCGGGGAGACTCGTAGCTCCAAGGGACCGATTTGTCCACCAAATTGCCTATTGAAATTTTCCCTTTTCGTCGTGCGCACATATGGCGAGCGCGCTAATCTTCTCCCGTCATTCAAGTCTGGAGGTGTTAATGAGCGTCGGGGTGACCATCAAGAACGCCCGGGTGGCATTAGGTTTGACGACGGCCGATTTAGCCTCCTCGACCAAGATTCGCGGGTCCATGCTGGTTGCCCTAGAGGCCGATGATTTTGATTGTTTTGGTGGTTCCGCCTACGTCCGCGGCCATCTAAAGGTATTGGCTAATTGCCTGGGGTTGGACCCTGAGAGCCTAGTGGCTGAATTTGATGGATTTCGAAGTCAGGTCAGTGCCTTCGAGCGTTATTAACTCCCGCTAACTATTGCGCCCAAGGCACCTCCGTAGGCTGGGGTGGTGCCCGAGAATTTAAGTACCACGCAGCAAAGTGTCGCACTTGTGACTTTAGGGTGCGCCCGCAATGAAGTTGACTCTGAAGAACTTGCTGGTCGATTGACCGCCGCTGGTTGGACGATCGTCGATGATCCAGCCACCGCTGATGCGGTGCTTGTTAACACTTGCGGTTTCGTGGATGTGGCTAAAAAGGATTCAATCGACGCCGTGATCGGAGCTGCGGCCCTTAAAGGCGCAACTGGCGGGCCACAAGCCGTAGTTGCGGTGGGTTGTCTTTCCGAGCGCTACGGGCGCGAGCTAGCCGATGAGCTGCCCGAGGCCGATGCAGTTTTGAGTTTTGATGATTACCCAGATATTTCTGAGCGGCTACGAGCCATCGTTGCCGGCGAGCGACCGCCCGCACATAAGCCGCGCGATCGGCGTACCCTGCTCCCGATCTCACCGGTTGATCGACCTGCGGTCGTCATGCCAATCCCAGGTCATGGTGAGAGCGATTTGGGTGCTGAACCCGGGTGGCAACCGCCGATCCTGCGCCGCCGCCTTGATGGCAGCCCGGTCGCGCCCGTGAAATTGGCTTCCGGCTGCGACCGCCGGTGCACTTTTTGCGCTATCCCGTCATTTCGAGGTTCATTTATCTCACGGCCAACCACCGACATCATCGAAGAGATCAAGTGGTTGGTGGATCAAGGGGTGCGGGAAGTCGTATTGGTGAGTGAGAATTCAACTTCGTACGGAAAAGATCTAGGCGACATACGACTAATGGAGTCACTGCTCCCCGCCATTGGAAACACCACGTCTCTAAGCAGATTGCGCGTGGCCTACCTGCAACCCGCGGAGGTGCGCCCGGGGCTAATTGAAGTCATTGCGCACACACCTGTTGTTGCGCCCTATTTCGATCTTTCATTTCAGCATGCCAGTACTGCGCTGCTTCGCCGCATGCGGCGTTTTGGCGGGCGAGTCGATTTCCTCACACTCATTGCACAGATTAGAGAGTTGAACCCAGATGCTGGGATCCGCAGCAATTTCATCGTGGGGTTTCCAGGTGAGACTCAAGAAGAGTTCGATGAACTGGTGCTCTTCTTAAATGAAGCACGTTTAGACGCGGTTGGGATATTTGGTTACAGCGATGAGGATGGCACCGAGGCTGCAACATTTGCTGATAAATTGGCCGAAGATGTCATCCGCGCACGCGTCGAAATGATTTCAACGGTGGCCGAGGAGATCATGGCGCAACGTGCCGAAGATCGAATCGGTACCACGGTTGAAGTCCTCATTGAAACCCAAGAGCTTGATGAAGATGGTGAGCCAACTGGGCGATTGGTAGGGCGCGCCGGACATCAAGGACCCGATGACGGTTCAACAATCGTGAGCGGTGCCGCAAACATTGGAGATTTCGTGACCGCCAATGTAGTCGATACCGAAGGGGTGGATCTACTTGCGGAGCCGGTGTGAGGCCACCTAAGCCGGATGCTGCTGGTGATTTAGTCTCCGGTACGTCAATCGTAAAT
>CAMBQX010000115.1 GCA_945870085.1 Bifidobacterium breve
AGGGGCCCGCGGCCACTGATCCCACCGGCACTGCTGCTCAAGTTCCAGCGCGACACACCGGCATTTTTATTGAATCTTCGCGACACTTATGGAGACTCCTCGTCATTCTTTCTCGCAGGGCAACTTTTTCTCGGACTATTCTCCCCGGCCATGGTTTATGAAGTAACCATCGCGCAGCAATCATCTTTTATTAAGGGTGTCGGCTTCGCCCGAATGCGCAAAGTATTAGGTGAAGGTTTGCTGACCAATGAAGAGCCAATCCATATGCGACATCGACGCATGATGCAACCACCTTTTCAGAAATCACGACTTGACGGATACGCAACCCTCATGACAGATCTAACTACCAGTCAGATTGGGGCCTGGGGTGATGATGAAGTAGTACTCCTTGCTCCCGCAATGATGCGACTGACACTCTCGATAGTTTCCGAAACCCTCTTCGGCACCGATGCCCTGCGATTTGCCGAACAAATCGGTGAGCACATGGGGGTGGCGATTGACCGCATCGAGCGCACCATGCTGCCTGGCCTTGACCGTTTCGATAACGTGCCTCTCCCGTATTGGCGCAAGTTCCACGAATCCGCCGACGCACTGGCTGAGATTGCAGAAGAGCTCATCGCCGAACGACGCGCGACCATTGACCCCGACGACACCACCGACCTACTCAGCTTGCTTTTATCTCTACGCGATGAAGACGGCTCGCAGTTCACCGATGAGGAGATCCGCGACGAAGCACTGACCTTGATTCTCAGTGGGCACGAGACCACGGCCAATATGCTCACCTGGGCATTTAGTTGGCTGGCCGCTAACCCCGAGGTGATGCGGGCCTTACAAGAAGAAGCGGATGCAACACCTTGGATACTCGAGGGACGGGCACCGACCCTCGAGGAAGCAATGCGAGCCGAAGTTGCGGGCCAGGTGCTTGCCGAATCCTTGCGCATGGCACCACCGGTTTGGGTAGCACCGCGGCGAGCACTTACCGACCTTGATATTTGCGGGGTAAAAGTCCCGGCCGGCGCCCATGTGCTCATCAGCCAATATGTCACCCAACGGGACCCTCGCTGGTTCCCCGATCCCCACACCTGGGAGCCGGCCAGATGGAGCGATGACTTTGTATCAACACTGCCACGCGGGGCTTACTTCCCGTTCGGGGCCGGCACCCGCAAGTGCCTGGGCGAGCACTTTGGTCTGCTAGAAGCGCGCATTATTTTGCTGGTGGCCGCCCACCAAGTCACTTGGGAGCCTGCCGACCCGAATGCGCCAATACCGAAAGCGGAGCCGCGCGCCACTTACCGCGCCGCCGGTGACGTACCGATTCGAGTCCGTCGGCGAAGTGGTCATGGCTGATTTATCACCGCACGATGAGGCGATCGCCCGCGGTGACTCTGGCTACCTTGATCCAGATACCGGGCTGTTTGTCATGACCTCGGCCCACCATCAAAAACGCGGCTACTGCTGCAATTCGCACTGCCGGCACTGCCCATTTAAGTGACCGGCCCGTCATGACTTACCTTTAGCCAGTGCTCCGACGAATACTAATCACTTCACTGGCCGTGACTCTTGCTTCACCATTCCTGATTAATTTCACAGCGCAGGCAGCACCGGCCCCAATTGCCAAGGGCTCCTGGCTAATGGTTCCGCAAAGTAAGGACGCAAACGGCGACGGTTTTATTGACGGCGACGGTGGCGTACCGAAAAGTGGGGCACTCGAATTACAGCCGTCCACAACATTTATCGGAGCTGGTAACTTCACCGCGCAGCCAAATGAGCGCTTGATTGGTGGCGCACTTTCTTGGTACTTAGACGCAGGCGGCTACCCGGTGCAACTCAATGCCTGCGCCTCTACCGGCGAAACTTACGTCTGGACCATTTCACAGGGCCAAAGCATCATTAAGACCACTTCGGCGCGCGCCCTAAAGAAGAAGACTTGCAAAACCACTTTGAACCTTCCCGAAGGGCAATACGTCTTCCAACTGACCGTGCGATCGGGTGCAGCAAGGCGGGTATTGAACTTAAATGCCACGGTTTTGAACTACTTGATGGTGGCACTTGGTGATTCATATGCCTCTGGTGAAGGTAACCCTCGCAATGTTGAGGCCTGGTTATCCGAAGCCGGTGCCTTTGCGCCCTATTGGGATGATGACAATTGCAATAGGAGTTCGCGGGGAGCACCAGCGCAGTCGGCACTCGCACTTGAGAAGGCTTCACCGCATTACTCGGTCACCCTTGTCGATGTCGCCTGCAGTGGTGCCACCGTAGATAGCGGCGTCTTGGGGCCGCAACGCCAAGCCGGGCAAACAATTAGCCAGATTGCGCAGTTACGCGGACTCATTGGTGAGCGCCCAATAGACATTGCAACTATTTCGATTGGTGGTAATGACACCGGCTTTGCGTCGGTGCTGACATCCTGCGCGCTCAACAATGACTGCCCGATCCGGCGGGCAACCAACGGGAGCCTGTCGCGATACCCCACCCTGCAAGAGGGCGTGCAGGCTGAACTCGGCAAGCTGCCGGCGAACTTCGCACGGATCGCCGGCTGCCTAGGTGGCGTATCTTGCTCGGTCGCAGAAGTTGGCGCGGTACCGCCACTAAAAATGGCGGCGGGAGCAGTGATCCTGCCGACTATGTACCCGGACATCACAAGATCCGCCAGCGGTGCCGCCTGCTACTACCTGACCATCAGCACCGCCGATTTCGCTTGGGCCCGCGATACTCAATTGCTTCCAACCCCCGGCCCGAACTACATATTTACCACCACTTCAGGCCAACCGGTCAAGATGTCGCTGGCCAACGGCACATTGAACTCCCAAGTCGGTGCAACAAGCGCCCTGCGGTGGTCACCGGTAAGTGGGTCTTGGTCTAGTTCGGGTGAATCAACAACCGGTCATGGAGTTTGCGCCGGCAATGATTCCTGGGTGTTCGGCCTCACCGCATTTCAAGGGTTCACCAGTGCCTCATTTCACCCAAACCCTGCGGGCCAGCGCGCGATCGCGCAGGCAATAACGGGAGCAATAAACGCAGCCGTCAAAGCAACTGCTGGCACCCGTTAACCAGCTGACCCATCGCCGGTGCCAATGCGGTGAACTGTTAGTATCGGCGTTCGCGCACCGCTAGCTCAATTGGCAGAGCAGCTGACTCTTAATCAGCGGGTTCGGGGTTCAAGTCCCTGGCGGTGCACCAAAAACTTCAATAGGAACCACCCGCGACAGGCTCCACCGGTAAAAGTGCTTCGTAGCGCCACATTGAATCTCGCCCTCTAGTAATTTGCGCACGGGCAACAGCCACCGCGTCATATGCAACTTCAAAGGTCCCAAAACAATCGAAACAGGCGTAGCTCGCAACCAGCTGGTACCGAGCTTTCCCCCTGCACCTCTTGATGAGGTATTTAGTTGCGGCCGAACTTAATCACACCGAGCCCAGCCATGGCAAATGCGGGTCGATCTCACCCGGTCGCCAGCAGTTTCGAGTCAGGGAACGCGAGGTATTCGCACCCCGGCGGCCAGCAGCCGCCCAACGCACTCGCTGTACACTTGGTCGATCAACTCGGCCGTGTGGCTATCGAATTGGGTGCGCCAGCGCCCGCCGTGAGCCCCTTGCTCGGTGACATTTAGGTCGAACCAAGTAACCATGTCAGGATCTACAGGTATCTCCAAAAAGTCACAAAGTTGCTGCAAAGTTTCGGTGCGCTCACCGGACACCAAGTCGACTAGATCTACGACAAACACCCGGCTCGGGCGACTGGTGAGCAGCGCTTTATGCATTTTGAGCATGCGACGTTCCCATTGGGCTAATGCCTCGAAAACATCGCTGGGCCCAAAGGTTTGCTGCACGAATGACGCCGCCACGTCTCGTCCGTCCCGAATAACGCCGATGACTTTGGACTGTGGGTAAATCAATTCGAGGCGATCAGCGACTCGGGCGTTGGCCGGAGTTGTGTCGATCCATCGGAAACCAAGTGGGGCAACATCAATCATGATGGACATAACCAGTCGCTGCGTTGCCGCAATTGGGTCGGAGTCCACGGTATCGAGATAAACATTGCTCAAAAACTCGAGTCGATCAGCTGGGACGGAGGTGTGCAATCCAACATCGCTGGCGCGTTGATGCCAGCGATTTTTAAGTCGTTCAACAGCAAGCTCAGCGGCCTCGCGGGCCTTGGTAGAGCCGGGCTTTCGGATCGCCACCGATAAAGCGTCTGCAAAGCCATCGTTGCCAGCGATGAAACGAACTTCCATGGGGCGGGTAAGCACCAAATCACGATGGTGATCTAGCAGGTGCCCAACAACAGTTGAGCCACTACGCCCGGTGCCGCCGACGAGTATCGGATTAATGCAGTCACGGCGAGATTCAGGCATCGTTCACCCACGCCTAGAGATAAAGACCGGTGCCAGCGGTGCTATGTCGATCAGCTGCCACCGCATGGATATCGCGTTCACGAAGTAACACGTAATCAATGCCCTGTAACTCGATTTCACCACGATCTTCAGGCTCGAAAAGAACCCGATCACTAATTTCAACGGTCCGCACATTGGGGCCGATCGCTACGACTCGAGCCCATGAAAGTCGGCGCCCCACCTGAGCGGTTGCCGGTATCACGATTCCACCGGTTGACCGGCGCTCACCATCTTCGCCGCCTTGGCGAACTAGCACCCTGTCATGCAAAAGCTTGATAGGTACCGAACCATCGGCATTAGGTCGGGTGTTTGGGAGAGTGTCGTTTGATGTCATGAGTGATGATCAGCCGCGTCGGCTCCGGGCGATTTTCAAAATCACGATGCCAGCGACTACCGCACCGACGACCGCCACCCGCTCGGGGCGAATACCGCCAAACTCATCGGTGAACCAGCCGGTGATGGCGCGGCCGCCGCGACGAGCTATCGCCCCCGCTGTCATCTCACCTTTAAGGGTTGAGATTGTTTCCACTAGTTCTTGCCGGGCCGCAGCAATCTCAGCTTGGAGGTCGGCGGTGGTAGGTGGCGTGGACTCAGACACGGGTTGAGCCTACGCCGCAGGCCACCGCCCAGGTCATGCGGGCACGTTTCGCGGATCAAACCCGAAGGGTAATTCGAGCCGATTGGCACGCATCAAGGGTTCGTTTAGCAAGATATCGCGGGTCGGGCCATCGGCTACCACCACGCCTTCGGAGAGCACCACCGAGCGTGGGCACAACTCAAGGGCATAGGGCAGATCATGTGTCACCATGAATAAGGTGATGTCGAGGCTGCGCAAAATATCGGCTAATTCACGCCGGCTCGCGGGGTCGAGGTTACTCGATGGTTCATCCAGTACCAAGATCTCCGGATGCATCGCTAAGACAGTTGCCACTGCTACTCGGCGGCGCTGCCCGAACGACAAATGGTGCGGGGGCCGGTCGGCGTATTCACTCATGGCAACTTGCGCGAGCGCCTCGTCAACTCTGGCGTCAAGATCCGACCCAATCAATCCCATATTTGCGGGCCCGAATGCTACGTCATCACGGACCGTAGGCATAAAGAGTTGATCATCAGGATCTTGAAATACCACGCCAACACGTCGGCGAATTTCAGCGAAGTTCTGCTTTTCAACGGGCAACCCGGCCACTTCTACGATGCCTTCGCCGCCACTAAGAAGTCCGTTTAGATGCAGAACCAAAGTGGTCTTGCCTGCCCCATTTGGACCAAGTAGCGCGACGCGCTCACCTTTGGAGATTTCAAGAT
>CAMBQX010000116.1 GCA_945870085.1 Bifidobacterium breve
GTCTGAGGCAAGAACTCCATGCCGATCATGTTGTCTGCAAGCTCAAAATCTTCATGCTGGGGGCCCTTGCTCACAATGAAACGATGCGGAGTGCGACCAAGTACGTCAACCAGGCGCTTCATCAGATCTACATCGGCACTGCCGAGTGAGCCAAGTGATAGGTAGATGAGGGCGCTATCGTCCGGTCGGTTGCCTACGAGTTCAGGGAGTTCAAAGTCTTGGTCGGTTTCACGAACACTTGAGTCCATACGGTGCCAAGTCGAATTGAGGGGCCGAACGTCGACGTAGTCCGCCTCCTTCGGAAAGACGTAAAGATTCGCAGTCGTCGACTCGTGAATGAATTGTAAATCGGGCAGTGGGGCTGCTCCCTGTTCGATTACCCACTCATTGAAGTTAGTCCAGGTGGAGCGGTGGGTGCGGTCGTATTCCGCGCGAAACGCATCCCATTGGATGCGGTCATTTTCCGGGTGGCCAGAGTATGCGGGAGCTATATTTGGTCCAGTTATTTCCAGTGGGTTGCAGGAAACAATTCGAATGAACGGCACGCCGGCCGTCATCAGTGCGGGAAAACACAGCACATTGTCCTCGACCACTACGTCGGGCTTGACGCGCGCAATAATTTCCTTTAGTTGCGGTTCGCAATACTTTGCACCATCAATCAACGCTTGCCATGTTGGCAGCATGAATGTTGAGAGTTGATCTATCGTGGGTTTGCGAAACTCCGGTGAGGTGTCGCGGATGAAATCCTTCCAGAACTGACCGGCATCTTGCTCAACATCGCTGTCAGCGGGTGGCGCGAGGTCAACTAGATCCTCCTCAAAGCCCAAGGCTTTGAGTTTCCCTGACCAGGAAGCCTCGGCTGCGAACACGACCCGGTGTCCGCGCTCGAGAAGCACCTTCCCGATGCCAATGCACTGATTAGTAGGACCGTAGGCGGACTCAGGCATAAAAAGAATCGTTTTTGACTTTGCTGTCATATGGTCTCCACTGGGAGCGGGTGGCTGGTTGCTAAACGGGCGTAGTCAAGTATGAGGTTTGCAGCAACATCATGGTCCAAGGTCGGATGACTTGCCATAATGCGGTAGCCATAAGCGTCTTCGAGTGCAACTAGGTTTCGGGCAATTGTTAGCGAGTCCGAGGAGAGTTGGAATACTCCTTGCGTTGCTCCCGTATCCAAGAGTGTTTGATACATGGCAACCTGACGATCAAATAGGGCGGTGAGCAGCACCGCGTAAATAGTATTTCGTGCGGCTTCGCCACCTAGTGCGCAAAGCAGGCGTACCTCCTCATCATCTTGCGCAACCGGTAGGCCGGAGGTGATGGTGACGGTCAGGCGTTCGGCCGGATCGTTGATCCCTTCGAGCGCGGCAACTCGTTCGGTATAAAAGCGCTCCATGCCGGCCCGGTTCGCATCCACGAGAAGATCCTGGAGATCCGGGTAGTGATACAAGATGGCCCCCGAGGTCATGCCAGCGTGCTCAGCGACCTGATTCAGGCGCACCGCCGTACCGTGTTCGGCCATCGCCCGCTGAGCCGCCTCAAGGAGGTCGTTGCGCTTTGCGCTCTTCTGGCGGGACTCCCGCCCGGTGCTTTTGGCCATGGTTCGCCCACTCTAGCGAGCCAAAATTGTCATTAAATCCAAATTCAGAAAAATTCGATAACTATTTGCATACCAAGGTCGAAAGTGCTTGCAGTTCTTGCATTCGTGTGTAACGCTCAGGCATCGCCGGGCATGAGGGCTCGGCCTTGAAGTCAAAGCCGTGAGCACCGGATAGGAGTCAGCAGATGCGAGGAAGTGCACAGAAGATGAGCAAGATGGGAGCTGTCGGGGCGGTTGCGGTTAGCGCAACGTTGCTGTTGGCGGCCTGTGGCGGTAGCAGCAGCAGCGCCCCCGCCGAACTCGATCCAAATGCCGATCTGACAAAGCAGACCCTGACGGTCTCAAACTGGGCCGGGTATTACCCGGAGGATCTGCCGGCGAAGGTGCAAGAAGCGATCGGGACCCCCTTAACGATTGCCAATCACGCTACCAACGAAGAGATCATGGGCAAGTTGACCGCCACTGGCGATTCAGGTATCGATGTGGCATTTGTGTCGGGACAGTACGCGCAAGCGCTCAATGACGCTGGGCTACTGGAGCCGATGCACCCGGACTTGATCCCGAACCTAAAGAATCTTTACCCTGAGGCCACGCAGATGGCCTTCGATAAGGGCAATGTTTTCTCCGTTCCCTACGCTTGGGGAACGACGGGTATTTGCTATCGAAGTGATCTAGTCAGTAAGGCGCCCGACAGCTGGAATGACATCTTGCAGCCGGCGGAGGAGAACAAGGGCAAGATAACGGCCCTTGCCACCGAGCGCTGGCTACTGCTACCGGCACTGAAATCCCTGGGCTACTCGATTAACACCACCGACGATGCCGAATTGCAGGCGGCGAAGGATCTGTTGATTGCGGCGAAGCCAAATCTGTTGGCCTATGACGACACCACCTTCTACTCTCGGCTCATTTCGGGCGAGGCGACGATGGCGGTGGCCTGGGATGGCTGGTGCAACTATGGCACCGCCGAGGATCCAAACATCAAGTTCGTAATTCCGAAGGAAGGCAGCGACCTTTGGTCTGACACCATGGTCGTGTTGAAGTCCTCGAAGAATAAAGAGGCGGCTCAAGCCTTCATCAACTTCATCCTCGACCCGGCAAACCACGCTTGGGTTTCCGAGAACATCCTCTACAAGGTGCCGAATAAGGCAGCGATGGAGCAGGTAGGGGCAGAGCTTGCCAAGGCATACCCGAACATGGGGATGTCTCCGGCGGATCTACTCAAGGAAGAAGTTGTGGTTGACGTAGGCGTAGACAGTTCGAAGTACACGAAGGTTGCGACCGAGGTCACCTCCAACTAGTTAGTGGGTTTGATGGCTTCCACGGTCACCCAAGGGCGCGGCGCAATTAGGCGTCGCGCCCTTGGGGCGCGTGCGGCCTTTCTGGGTCCGGGGCTTCTTTATGTGACGGCCTTTATGACGATCCCACTGTTGTTAGTGCTCTCATACGCCTTCTTAACCCGTGGCAGATTCGGTGGGGTTGAATTACCGGTCACCCTAGAAAACTTCGCGCGCGCCCTCGACCCAATTTATCTAAGGGTGCTCTGGAACTCCATCCTTATTTCATCGATTACCACTCTTTTGGCATTGTTGATCGGCTATCCAACCGCTTACGCGATCACTCGGCTCCCGGCGAGGTGGCGCACGGTGGCCCTCGTCTTAGTGGTGCTGCCCTTTTGGACGAATTTCCTGATCCGCACTTATGCCTGGATTGTGCTGCTGAATTCCGAGGGCCCGATCAATAAGACCCTGGTCAACTGGGGCTTGATTGATTCGCCATTGGAGTTGCTCTATACAAGAGGCGCGGTAATCGTTGGCTTGCTCTACGCGTATCTCCCACTGATGATCTTGCCGATATATGCATCGGTTGAACGCCTGGACAGATCACTTCTCGAGGCGGCCACCAATTTGGGTGCGAGCAAATTCCGAGCTTTTTTTGACGTGACCTTGCCGCTGACGCTGCCGGGCACCATGATCGGGGCAATCTTCGTTTTCGTGCCAAGTCTGGGCAATTTCATCGTGCCGGAATTACTCGGCGGGGGCAAGACCGTGATGATCGGCAATCTGATTCGCGATCAATTCCTGAAAGCGCGCGACTGGCCCTTTGGCGCTGTTCTGGCCTTGATCATGGTTTTATTCCTCGCCGGTTTGTTCGCGGCGCAAGCGGCGGTTGCTCGACGCATAAATGGGCGGAGTGCCCGTGCGTAATATCGGTTGGCTGCGCTTGCCATTGTTGGTGACCTATGTATTTTTGTACGTGCCGCTAGTGGTAGTTGTCGTGATGTCTTTCAATGGCAGTAAGCAGCCATTTTCTTGGGGCGGGTTCAGCACCAAGTGGTACGGAGTCCTCTTTGAAGACACCGCTGTCAGGCAAGGGCTGATCAACACTTTAATTGTTGCGGTGGGTGCGACAGTTATAGCTACCGCGCTAGGGACGCTTCTTGCTATTGGGCTTTCGAGATTTACCCGCTCGGCACTCCTGGAGGCCTATTCACTTACGCCGGCGATCATCCCCGACCTCGCTTTGGCCATCGGTCTGCTCGTGCTTTTCAGTGCCATCGGCATGACACTCGGGTTGCACTCGGTGTTACTTGCTCATGTGGTCTTCGGGATGGCTTTCGTGGCGGCGGTGGTAACCGCCAGGCTCGGCCAAAATGACCCGAGTCTGGAGGAAGCATCCGGTGACCTGGGTGCCAATGCGATAACAACCTTCTTCAAGATCACCGTCCCAACTCTCCTGCCCGCGATCGTGGCTGGTGCATTACTCGTTTTTACATTGTCACTTGATGAGTTCGTGATTGCTTTCTTCACCGATGGCCCTGCAACACCGACTTTGCCAATCGTCATCTACTCGATGGTTCGCTTTGGAGTCACACCAGAGATCAATGCGCTGGCGGCACTTCTGCTTCTGGTTAGCTTCACCGTCGTGATCGCTGCCCAGCGCATCACCAAACTTACGGATGCCGTATGACAAATCAGCCCTTGGTTGAAATTCAAAGCCTCAGCAAGAGCTACGGGGACGTTGTCGCCCTTGACGATGTGAGTCTTTCGATCAACGAGAACGAGTTCTTTGCGCTCTTAGGTCCATCGGGCTGCGGCAAAACCACCCTCCTTCGTGTCATTGCGGGTTTCGAGGAGCCAGATTCTGGAGCGGTACTTCTCAGTGGGAGCAACTTGCTGTCACTGCCACCCCATAAGCGGCCGATCAACTTGATGTTTCAGTCATACGCGCTATTCCCCCACCTATCCGTGGAGCGAAATATCGCCTACGGGTTGCAAAGAGAGAAACTGCCCAAGGAGGAAATTCGAGCACGTGTCGATGAAGTATTAGGGACGGTGGGTCTTAGGGATAAAGCGAAGAGCCGGCCAGCCCAATTGTCGGGCGGCCAACGGCAGCGAGTTGCACTCGCCAGAGCCATCGTGAAGCGTCCGCGCTTGCTACTGCTCGATGAGCCGCTTTCCGCCCTTGATCGCAAAGTTCGTGCTGAGATGCAACTTGAACTCAAGCGCTTGCAGCATGAGGTGGGTATCACCTTCGTGGTTGTTACCCATGATCAAGAAGAAGCCATGTCAATGGCAGATCGAATTGCCGTGATGTCACTAGGTCAGGTGTTGCAGATTGACACTCCGATTGGGATGTATCAGCGGCCTTCTAGTGTTTTTGTTGCCGACTTCATCGGTACCAGCAACATGTTTGCGGGGGTCGCGGCCATCGGGGGCGTTGACGTCCCGAATCTTGGGTTGCTTCCAGGCAAAGAAGCAGTACCGGCGGTGATGGGTCCGGCGTATTTAATGGTTCGGCCAGAAGACATTCAGATTGTCGAGGGCGCTGGGCTACTTACAGGTACGGTGCTTGAAACCCAGTTCTTTGGCGGCGCATCTACTATCGCGGTTTTGGTGCCGGGCCATGACTCACCCATTGTGCTCACCTGCCAAGGATCAGCAAACGTCACGCGTGGAGCCATCGCGCAGCTATCTTGGCCCGCTGAAAAAGCGGTGGTGCTGAGCAGATGAGTACCATTATTGCTAGCGCTAGCAATGCATTGCGTGACGCGGCCCCGATACCGTTTTGGACGGATCGCCAGGACGCTCCG